>CAYVZW010000007.1:0-20391 GCA_964456325.1 uncultured Clostridium sp.
TAATGCATGTTCGGCATCTATAAACGCAGCTTTACCACCAGTCTTTTGAACCTCAGCTATGGCATGAAGAGCAATAGTTGTTTTACCACTTGATTCCGGTCCAAATATTTCAACTATTCTTCCTTTTGGATATCCCCCTACTCCTAATGCTTGATCTAAAGTAATTGAACCACTAGATACAACATCTATATTTTTTATTCCTCTTTCTCCTAATTTCATAATTGCGCCTTTGCCAAATTGCTTTTCAATATCAGCCATTACTTGTTCTAATGCTTTATCCTTGTCTTTTTTCATGTTTTTTCTCCTTCATGATTTAATTTTAAATCAAAAAGATACCTTTGTCAACACTTTTTTACAAACATTAGTTTGTTATAATTTAATTTTAAATATAATTGCAAACCAATAATTGATTTTTCATCCTAAAACAAGGCTTTTTGTGCTTATTTTAGCCAAATAAAAAAGCCTAAAATTTAATTTTAGACTTTATGCATTTTATTTTACATCAGCAAAATATTTTTTATTTTTCATATAATATTCAACACCACTTACAACAGACAATACTGTAGCTAATAATATACATAATGTTGCAACGTCTACACCTATTAACTCGAATGGCAAGTTATAGAAAAATGTAAGTGTAATTCCAGTTAACATAAATGCAGTTTTAATTTTACCTGTTTTTGATGCTCCAACAGCTCCGGATTTTTGTCCCGCAATCATTTTAATAGAATCTACTATAGTGTCTCTTGAAATTATAATAACTGGTATAATTGGACTTATAAGGCCACTTGTTGCAAAAATTATTAATACACCATTTACAAGAACTTTATCTGCTATAGCATCAATAACTTTTCCAAAATCAGTTACTAAATTATATTTTCTTGCTAAGTATCCATCTAAATAATCAGTTAATGCTGCTACCAAGAAAATAATTCCACAAATTATGTATTTGCTATCAATAATAATAGTTCCTTTATTTGCAACTACTTCAAACATTGGGAACTCTATTCCAACCTTATCAATAGGAAATACCATTAATACTATTAAAAATACAGCTAAAATAATTCTACAGATTGTAATTTTATTTGGAACGTTCATAATTAACTTCTCCTTTCAACTATATCATAACTAATAAACTTTGATTCAGTCTTACTATTAATGAATGCAACTATCAGGAATACTAACACTATTAATAATATAACTGCCAACACATATATAACAATATACTTTACATTACTTTTTTCTTTTTTTATTCTTGTATATGGAGATATGACTTTATCAACATTTTGTTTTTTTTCTAATATATTAATTTCTCTTGTTTGTTCTAAAATATCATCTACTGGTATTCTTGAAGTATATCCAAATATGAAGTCATTAAAGGTATTTATTACTTTATCATCATCTAAATTCAAATACTTTGCATATTTTTTTATTAAGTCTTTTAGAAAGAAAACATCTTTAAATGCATTAGCATTTCCATCTTCCAAATTATCTAATTGACTCATTGTAATATTTAAGTCTTTTATTACTTCTTCTTTTGAAATACCTATTTTCTCTCTAGATTCTCTGAAACTTTCTCCTATTTCTTTCATATTTCTCCTTAAGAAAAGAAATAATAATTCTTAATAAGCCATGTCCTGTACCTAAAAGGTGACAAACATCTATCTAAGATTTCTCTTTCTTTACTCCTTTATTATTCATTCGTAAAAACTCCCCTACCAATTTTGGGTTTCTCACTCGCGGGGTTTACCACGTTCCACTCCAGTCATTCCTGCCTGGCATCGTCACTTTGGCACTTTTATATTTACTTTAATCAGTTCTTGATTATTTCAAAGCCGTTAGTCATCAAAGACTACCTAAGGTTATTTTTTTCCTTAGCGCGAACACTACGTTCATTACAGATCCGTGTGAGCATGGACTTTCCTCTACATAAAATTATATGCAGCGTTTGTCTAAAGAATTATTTATTCTCCGTAAACTACTTTTTCTAGGTCACTAATGCGTTTCAATAAATCAACATTAGTAACACCTTTATTAGATCCGGCTATTTCTAAATTTGATTTAAGATTTCTAATTTCTGCTTTTAGTTTAGAATTATCGCTTTCTAGAATTTTAATTTCATTTACTAGTCTTTTTGTTGTCGTTTCAAAATCGACATAATCTTTAATGATTAAGTCAAGAAATTGATCTACTTCTTGAGGTCTATAACCTCTAGCATCTATTTTAAAATCTTTCTCTAGTATCTCTTTAGCAGTTAAAAATCTTTTATCTTCATACATCCTTATAGCCTCTCTTCCGACATAATTATACAAAATATTATAGTCTTTTGTCAATCTAATTAGAAATTATAGCAATATATATCAAATAAAAATTCTTTGAGTTTTACTGTTCAAAGAATTGTCTTACGGAATCAAAGTTGTTAGCATTAACACTTTTAATCTCTATTAAATATTTATAATCATTATAATTCGTACCATTTAAGAAGTTATCTATATCTTTATAGTCTATTTCTATACTGCTAACCATTGTAGATGATAGAACCAATTTTACTGGAATAGTTATCTCTTTGTCTGTTTTAAATGTTGTGCCATAAATATAATTATATTCTTTAAGAAATCTTATAAGTGTGACATTTGCTGTTATAGTTGATGCATCTGTACTTTCTCTATTTGATACCTCTATTATTGACTTAATAAGTTCAAAATTATAATATACACTATTAAAGTTATCAATTATAATTTGATTATTTGTTTCCTTTAATTCACTTTTATCAAGATTTTCTAAATTAGAAACCATATACCATTTATCTTTATATCCAATAATTTGTCCAGATGGCAAAAGACCACTAGAATACATACATACATCTTTATCACAATCAACAGTAAATGAACTAGTTTTTCCATTTAATGTTTTTGTTACATTTAATGTATAGTTTTCTTTTAAAAGACTAAATCTTTCGCTTAAGGTAACAGTTTTCTCTTCCACTGTATTTGTAAGACTTTTGGTAAACTTAAATGCTATAAATACTAGAAGCATTATTACTATAATTCCTATTAAAATTACACCAAGTCTTTCTTGATCATTCATTTTTTTCTTTTTACCATTTTTATCAGTTTTATAAAACAAGTTATCTAACATAGCATTTCTCCTTTTAAATTTTCTTTTCTTTTCCCATTTATATATTCTTTAGCTGTCATTTCTTTTTTACCTGATGGTTTTACTTTTGTAATTAGTATTTCTTTATCATTTGTCTTTACGCCTATCGCATCTTCATAAATATTAGTTATTTCGCCAATTTTTCCATTAACTTCATTTCCTACCTTAGATTCACATATTTTAATTATTTCTCCATTTAATACTGCATATCCTATTGGAGAAGGATACAAACTTCTTATATGATTATGAACTTCAATAGAAGATTTATTAAAATCAATATGTTCATCTTCTCTTTTAATGATGTATGCAAATGTTACTTCTAAAGGGTCTTGTTTAGTTCTATTAATATTACCTTCAAATATTTTAGGTAGCGTTTCAAGAAGTAAATCTCTACCTAAAATACTTAATTTATCATGAATAATTCCAAAGTTATCTTCATCATTTATTGTAATACTCTTTTCACAAATAATATCTCCATCATCCATTCCTGGAGCCATATACATTACAGTTATGCCAGTTTCTTTATAACCATTCATAATTGCTCTTTGAATTGGTGCTCCTCCTCTTAATTTTGGAAGAAGGGATGCGTGTACATTAATTGCTTTGTATTTTGGAGTGTCAAGGAGTTCTTTAGGAATTATTTGACCATATGCACATGTAATAATTATATCCGGTTTTGCTTCAAGAATATGTTCAAAATCAGTCCTTATTTTTTCAGGCTGAAATACTTCAATGTTATTTTTTAATGCAGCCTCTTTTATAGGAGAAGCTGTTAATACTCTCTTTCTACCTACTAAAGCATCTGGTTGTGTGACAACCATTATTACATTTGTTTCTTTAATTAACATTTCTAGTATAGGTACACTAAATTCTGGTGTCCCCATAAATATTACATTCTTATCTTTCATAATTCTCCTTCTATAATTATATTAAATATTTATACTTATATCAAGTTTTAACTTATTGCTTGTATAATTATCATTTATTTCATTTAAAATATCTATTAAATTATCTTTTGTTTTGTATTTTATCATTATTACAAAATGATACATATTATTTATTCTAAATATTCCAGCCATAGAGGGACCTAAAATAATAAATTTATCATTTAGTTTTTGATCAAGATATTTTTTTATTGTATTAGCGCTCTTTCCAGCATATTCATAGTCTTTGCTTATTACTTCAACATTGCAAATATAAAAGTAAGGTGGATACTTTAGCTTCATTCTAATATCCATTTCCTTATTATAGAAGTCTTCATAATCATTTTTTATAACAGAAGCATAAACATAATTATCCATATTGTATGTTTGTATTAATACTTTACCGGGTAAATCAAACCTTCCTACTCTGCCTGATGTTTGACTTAATAATTCATAAGTTCTCTCTGCACTTCTAAAGTCAGGGATTGAAAGAGAGGCATCTGCATTTATTATACCTACTACTGTTACATTTTCAAAATTAAGTCCTTTTGAAATCATTTGGGTTCCAACTAAAATGTTATATTTTTTTGATGCAAAATCATTTATTAATACTTGATGTGCATTCTTATGTGATGTTGTATCAGCATCCATCCTAAGTACTGATGTATTATACTTTTCTTTTAAAATTGATTCTAATTTTTCAGTACCAAGTCCTAAATCTTTAATTGCATTTTCGTGACATTTTGGACACACATTGCTGCTTTCTACCCTGTAACCACAATAATGACAAGAGTAAGATGAAGATGATTTATGATATATTAACGATATATCACAATTAGGACATTTATAAACATATCCACAATTTGTACATGACAAGAATGTACTATAGCCTCTTCTATTAAGTAATATTATTACTTGTTCATTTCTTTTAAGAGCAGAAGTAATTTCTTTATCTAATCTACTACTAATGATGTAATTATGTTTTTTTGCCTCTATTTCCATATCAACAAGTTCTATTTCAGGAAATTTACCACTTATTCTAGTAGTTAACTCTATTAATTTATATACTCCTTTTTTAGCACGAGCAAATTGTTCTAAAGTTGGAGTTGCACTTCCCATAATTACTTTAGCATTATTATATTTAGATCTTTCAAAAGCAATATCAATAGCGTTATATTTTGGTGTATTCTCTTGCTTATAAGTTGCACTTTGACATTCATCCACTATTATAAGTCCAATGTTTTTAAGTGGCATAAATACCGCACTTCTAGCTCCTACTACAACTGATATTTCTCCTCTTAATATTTTTCTATATTCATCATATTTTTCACCTTCAGAAAGAGCACTATGAAATATTGCTACATTATTTTTAAATACACTTTTAAACCTAGCAACTATCTGAGGAGTAAGGGATATTTCTGGAACTAAAACAATACATGTTTTATTCTCTTTTAACATTGTTTCTATTAATTTAATATATATTTCTGTTTTACCACTACCAGTAACACCATATAGAAGAAACTTATCAAATGATGAATTAATAATATCATTATATGCATTTTGTTGATTCTCTGTTAATTCTATTTTTTTCTTTTTTGATTCTAATATTTTAGTTTCTCTATACAATTCATTTATTTCTTCACATATTAATCCCTTTGTTAATAATTTGTTAACTGTGGAAGAATTAAATTTACTTCTATTACATTCACTTATTTTAAGTTCTTCAAGTATATTAATTTCAGAACTATTTCTTTTATGTAATTCAATATATGAATCAATATCTACTTCTTTATTTAAATAAATGACTCTTTCATACTTCCTATTAATAGTTGTTTTTAAAGATGCTTTTAAAGCTTTTGGAAGCATTGCTTGATAACAAGATATTAAATTACACACTAAAGATTTACTCATTATTTTACCTAATTTGAGTAATTCTTCATTTAAATAGAAATCACTTTCAACTATTCTTATTATTTCTCTGTATTCTATTGATTCATCTTTATTGTTATGAATGTTAAGAACGAATCCTTCTACTTCTTTACTAGCAAATGGTACCATTACTTTATGTCCAACCCTTAAATTTGTTATAGAAGAAGGTATTATATAATCAAATACTTTATTAAGTGATTTAACTGAATATTCAATTAATACACTAGCTAACATTTTATATTCCTTTTAAAAATGGATTGTTTTTTAGTTCATATCCAACAGTTGTTTCTTCATCATGACCTGGATATATGACTGTATTTGGGCTTATATACTTAAATATTTTAAGACTCCTAAGCATTTCAGTATAATTATCTTCTTCAAAGTTTCCAATGTCATCTTTAAAAATAAAGTCACCGCTAAATAAAGCATTATCTTTATCAAAGAAGAATGAACAGCTATCCATTGTATGGCCAAATGTTTCAACTACTTTAAAACTAAATGTATCTATTATCATATCACCTACATTTTTATAGTCTACTACTTTCGCATCACTATACATTCTTTTCATATAATCAAGTGCTCCTACATGATCAAAATGATAATGTGTAATAAGAATTCCTTTAACAAGAAGATTGTTTTTATTAATCACACTTACTATTTTTTCAGGGTCACTTCCCGGATCTATGATAAGACAAAACTTGCCATTATGAACTATATAACAGTTTTCTTTTAAAAAACCAGTAACTACTTTTTCAACTTTTATCATTATTGCTCCTTAAACATATTTATTATTTCATCGAGTTTGTTTAATACTTTAAATCCTTTTGATTCAAGTTCTTTTGAAAATCTTACACCTATACCACCCTTTGATTCCCACTCCCTTAAATTTCCTGCGTAGTCGTCAATTAATATTGCTCCTTCTGTATGAATTATATCTGTTTTTGATACGCTTTTAGGCACAATTAATATTGTCATTTGATTAAAATATTTTCTAATGTATTTTATTTTAGTTTCAGCTTCTTCAAGTGAGTTTACATGAGTTAGAATGCTTACTTCAAACATATTAGAATCAAGTATTTTCCCAATTTTATTAATTGAATCGTTTAATATGTACTCGTCCTTAATAATTTTTTTAAAATCAAATGCTTTTATAAAGCTGCGTGCTTCATCATCCCACTTAGGATCTATATGAGCTTTATCTAACTCTTCATATAAAGGTGGAATTGTATCTAAAATAACTCCATCAAAATCAATATATAATCTTTTCATAACATTACCTCTTAAAGTTATTATACACTATTTAAAATATATATTAAAATAAAAAGTTACTATTCAGTAACATTTTCATTTGATACAAGTTTTATTACTTCACCAGTTCCAGTTCTTGCATATATTTCAGTTATAGTACATGTATAATCCATACTATTAACTTTAGTCATAAAATTTGTAAACGTATTATCATTATCAATTTTTGTAAATGCATTGCTTACAAGAATTCCACTATGAGCATCACTCATATATAGTTTACCTTCAGTAGTTAGTACAATAAATAATGGTTTTTCATCACACAAATCAATTGATTCTTCAATATACATTGCACTTCCTTCTATTTCATCATATGTATAACGAATAGTTCCGGTTAAATCTTTAAATGTTAGTTTACCTTCATTTATTTCTAGTGTACCAGCTTCCATCTCATCAGCATCATAATCATACATATTGTTAATACTAATCATTGTTTTAGTTGTCCATTTGTATTCAGTTTCTCCAATCATTTCACATGTATATCCATTACCACAGTCATACATCCCTGGTTTTTGTGAAATGTTATTCTCGGGTTCTATAATATTATCTTCTACAACATCTTTTGCCTTATAAACTTTGCAATACCAATAATCAAGCGCAATAAGTATTACTCCAACTAATAAAATAATTGGCAATTTTGATTTCTTTTGCATATCTACTCCTTATATTTATTTTATCACAGATTCACCATCTAGTGAAAAACTTTTTGCATCAGTTATTTTAACATCTATAATTTTACCTATTGTATCTTTTGATGCTTTTATATTAACAAGTTTCATATTTTCAGTATATCCACATACTTTAGTATCGTCTTTTTCACTTACACTTGTTATTAAACATTTTTGAATAGTTCCAAGTAATTTTTGATTTGATTCATTACTATATTTATTAATTAATTCATTTAATCTATGAAGTCTATCCATTTTAATGTCTTCGCTAACTGTTTCTTTCATTAACATTGCTGGAGTGTTTTCTCTTGGTGAAAATGCAAAAGTAAATGCTCCATCAAATTTACATTTGTTTACTATATCAAGTGTTTCTTCGAAATCTTTTTCTGTTTCGCCAGGAAATCCAACTATTATATCTGTTGTAACAGAAGAATTTTTAACCTTGTTTCTTATTTTATCATATAGAATTATATATTCTTCTTTAGTATATCGTCTATTCATTAACTTTAATATTTTGTTACTACCTGACTGAATTGGTAAATGAATATATGGCATTACATTATCTCTTGAAGCTATCACATCAATCATACTATCAGTAAAGTCCCATGGATGTGATGTTACAAATCTTATTCTTTCTATACCTGTATCACTAACGTCTTCAAGAAGATTAGCAAGATTATAATCATTATATAAATCTTTACCATACGCATTTACATTTTGCCCTAATAATGTAACTTCTTTATATCCTTCTTTAATTAATCCTTTAACTTCATTTATTATTTCTTCTTTTTTTCTGCTTCTTTCAGTTCCTCTAGTGTATGGAACTATGCAATAAGTACAAAATTTATCACAACCAAGGATTATATTAACCCAAGCACTATATTTATTCGCCCTTACTACAGGAATATCTTCTATAACATCCCCTTCAAAGCTATGTGCTTCTATTTGTTGTTTTTTAGTACTTACTGATTCCATTATTATATTAAGTAAATTATTCATGTCATGGGTTCCACAAACAAAATCAATATATTTATATTTAGACATTATTTCATCCACAACACTTTTTTCTTGTGCCATACATCCACATATTCCGATTATAAGATTCCTATTTTTTTCTTTTAAGTTTTTAAGTACCCCTAAAAAACCAAATACTTTATCATGTGCATTTTCTCTAATAGCACAAGTATTTAGAATAATTATGTCACTTTTATTTATATCATCGCTCTCAGTATAACCTGCACTTTTTAGCATACCTTTTATATTCTCTGAATCATGTTCATTCATTTGACAACCATACGTTCTAACAAAATATTTTTTATTAATTCCAAATAAAGGACCATTATAATTATAGTCTTTATACTCTACTTTTGTTTGATTTCTTTTTTTAGCTTCATTCATATTAGGTAAATTCATATTTCTCAACTCCGTAAAGATTATATCACAATAAAATAAAAATGCATATTTTTATGCATTTATTTTGGAATTGTTTGTATTTCAGTTCCATCAGGATGCGTACATGTATATGTTTGATAGTTATATGTCGAACCAGGTGTATTAGTTACACACTGATACTTTAAAGCATACTTTTTTTCTATTGGAAGAACAAAGAATATAAATATAACAGCCGCTAAAGAATAAGTTACTATTCCAAATATAGCTCCCTTTAATGCAGTTTTTGCTCTATTTGGTGTATCTTTTTTAGTAAGAAAATAGAATACTATTCCTATTGGAGGTAAAAGTAATCCTAATGTTGCTATTCCTTTAGTGCCTGAATCATATGATAAAGTTGAGTTAGTATTAACCCTTCCTGCATTTTGACCTGAATTATTAACAATAACTTCTTCTTTCTTTTTTATAGGTGTATTACAACTTGGGCAAATTACAGCATTTTCTGGTATTTCATTACCACACTTGATACAATACATCTCAAACACCTTCCTATTCTCAAATTAAGGATATCACATTTTACAATTTTATGTCAATAAAAGTGATATACTTTACTAAAAATTTTACTTTGTTAGTTTTATTATTTTATTTACTATTTTTTTATTAGACTTTAGTTCATTTAATTTATATGCATTGTATAGTCCCTTTTTTTCTTGATCATTAGTCCAATACATATAATTAAGAAAAGAAATAATAGTAATAGTTTCATTGCTAACATCTTGTTCATCTAAACTCTTATTTATATCATACTCAATTACGCTTTTTTTATTCCTATTTGATTCGATTTCGTTTATTATTGATGCAGGTGTTCTATTTATATATTTTGTTCCTATTGCACTTAACACTTCATATAGTTCACTACACACTTCTTGATAATTCATCTTCTTGTTCCTCCTTATTTACATTGTGTTTAAATCTTATGTTTCTAAAACTTTTTAACTGTATAAATTCTTTGCCTCTTGAAATAATTTCACTTAAAAAACTACTTTGTTTACTTGTTAAATCTTGTCTTTTAGCACTAATTAATGTATCACAATTATCAATGTTTTTTACATCATGGAGTAGATAGCTTAATTCTTCAATATCTCTTAAATCTTTATCAATTCTAACAACATCAAATAATTTGTCATATGATTCGTATGCCAAGTCTTCCAATTTTTTACTATAATCCAATGATAATCTTTCTGCATCAAGTCCTTCACTTGGGAACATTTTGAAGGGGTCTAATCTTACTCTATCCAGTTTATCAGCATCCTTGACAATATTTAATATCATTTTATATTTAGCCCTTAATTCCGGATTAATAACTTGTAAATCTTTTTCATTTTCTTTAGAAGATAAAGAATGCTCTTTTATTACAAAATTAATTAATTCTTTTTCATCATTTGAAAAGCCATTTAGTCTACTACTATTATCTTTTAGTGTTTTTGCGCTATTTATCCCATGTTCTTTATCTTCTTCATCACTAGTTCTTCCAATATCATGATTTTTAATTATAGTATAAATAAGCTTTTCTTCATCTTTAGATAAAGAGAATTTATAATGATTAATTAGAACACTGGCAAAGAAGTTTACTCTTCTTGTATGAGAAACCCCATGTAAATCGCTATCATATTGTATAGAGTCATTTACTAAATCTTCATCGTCATCAAGAAACTTCTTATAAAATGATTTATCAAACTTGGAAAGAAAATATTCTAATTCAGTTGGTCTACCATCTTTTAATAGAAGTGCTTTTCTTTCTTTCAATAAATTATTTCTAGTTTCACTTAAACTATTTGTATCAATTTCATGTATATTAAGATTACTTGTCAACATTTTTATTCTTAATAGTTCAGATAATTTAACTGCATTATATTTTTCATCAAATTGATTCATATCATTTGAAGAATTTATTGTACTAATAGTACTTAATAATTCACTAACATTTGCATTTCTTATAAACTCACAATCATTATAAGAAATCAAGTCTCCATATTCAAGCCCTTTATATTTTGCATAAAGTTGTTTTAAATCAAATGAATCCATTAAATCAACAATAGAAAATGAATTATAAGGAATTGATTTGCATGAGGCAGCAATATCATCTAAATTTGATGTTTCAACTTCATCACGAGGATTACTAGTAAAGAAGTCCTTTACTTGATATGGCATTAATGAACGAATTAAATAATTAAGTTTATATTTTCTGTTGGAAAGTTCATCGAATACTGAGTTTGTTACATCAATGTCCTTAATATCTTTTATTCTTATTAATGCAAAAGAAGGAGAGCTTGTACAATATTCATTAACTATTAATTCTGATAGTTCAATTGCTTTTGAATATTCAAAAGAAGATGGATTATACATTTTATTTATTTTATTCTTTAGTAATCTCATCATATAGGATGCTTTACTTTCACCCACAATGATTGGTTCTTCTTTGCCTGTTTCTTGACTCAATGGCCCCAAATATAATCTTTCAGGAGCATTTCTACTAGCATAGTAAATTGTTTTTGTTCCAGGAGAACACATTAGGACTTTTCTTTTGTCAACCTCTTTATTATCAATGTATGGAGAAGTCTTTAAAAGAGTTTCTAATTCATTAAGGGTTTTTCTCGTATCAAGAAGTTTTTTTCTTTCATCAGCATCTAATAAGTCAAAATAATCAAATCCATATTTAGAAATTCTATTCTTTTTATATCCGTTAAATGAATGAGTTAAGAATTGTTCGTTAAGCAAATAATCAATGCTTTCATCTTTTGTCATATATTTTGTTTTCATTAAATCATCATATCTATCGCTAATTTCATGATAAGTATATCTAGTATTTTGGTCTTTTGAAACTAAATAGTACTCTAAAACAGTAGCGAGTCTTTCTTCAATTAACTCACTATTGTAACTGTCTAACCCTTCATATAAGGAAAGAATAAACTTTTTGTTATTAAATACTTTTGATAAAATACTGCTTAAATCTTTCATTTTATATCCCCATAATAATTGTATCAAAAATTACTCTTTATTTAAACCTTTTAATTCAAACATTATATCTCTAAGTTCAGTTGCTCTTTCAAAATCAAGTTTAGAAGCTGCTTCACGCATTTCAGTTTCAAGTCTTTTACACATGTCATTGATTTCTCTTTTAGAGTACTCTTTCTTTTCAACTTTTTCTTCAGTTATTTCATTACTTATAGCATCTTTAATTTCTTTAACAATTGTTTTTGGAGTTATATTATGTTCAATATTATACTTTTCTTGTATTTGTCTTCTTCTATTAGTTTCAGAAATTGCTGTTTTCATTGCTTCACTAATCACGTCTCCATACATTATTACATGTCCATGTTCATTACGAGCAGCTCTACCAATAGTTTGAATTAAACTTCTGTCGCTTCTTAAAAATCCTTGCTTATCAGCATCCATTATACATATTAAAGATACTTCTGGAATATCAAGACCTTCTCTTAAAAGATTTATTCCAACAATTATATCAATTTTTCCTAGCCTTAAATTTCTTATAATATTAAGTCTCTCAAGAGTCTTTATTTCATTGTGTAGATATGTAACCTTATATCCAAGTTCTTTTAAATACGCGGTTAATTCTTCACTCATACGGATTGTTAATGTTGTTATGAGAACTCTTTCATTCTTTTCAATTCTTTTATTAACTTCACTTAAAATATCATCAATTTGATTCTTAGTTGGTCTTACTTCTAATGATGGATCTAATAGTCCTGTCGGTCTAATAATTTGTTCAACAGGTTTATCTACAAGAGATAATTCATATTCTCCTGGAGTAGCTGAAATATATATTGTTTGATTAAGTTTTGCATTGAATTCATCAAACTTTAATGGTCTATTATCCATTGCACTAGGAAGTCTAAATCCATAATCTACTAAAGTTTGTTTTCTCATATGATCTCCATTATACATTCCTCGAACTTGTGGTAAAGTAACATGACTCTCATCAACAACAAGCAAAAAGTCTTCAGGGAAGAAATCTATTAATGTAGTTGGAGTTTCTCCTTTATCTCTAAGTGAAAGATGTCTACTATAGTTTTCTATACCATGACAAAATCCCGTTTCTTTTAACATTTCCAAATCATACATAGTTCTTTCTTTAAGTCTTTGTTCTTCCAATAGTTTCCCATTTTCATGTAAATCTTTAAGTCTTAATTCAAGCTCACTTTCAATTCTTGTAATAGCCTTCTTAAGCTTTTCGTCACTAGTAACAAATAATGAAGCAGGAGATATATTTACAGTTCTTACACTACTTTCTATATGACCAGTAAGTGGATCAAATAAACTAATCTTCTCAATAGTATCCCCAAACATTTCAATTCTAATTCCGCTTTTCTTTTCAGCTACTGGTATTAATTCTATTATGTCTCCTTTTACCCTAAATGTGCCTCTTTTTAAATCCAAGACACTTCTTTCATATTGCATTTCTACAAGTTTTTCAAGGATATCATCTCTATCAATTGAATCATTAATAGTAAGATTTAACATTTTATTAGCATATTCTTCTTTTTCTCCAATGTTATAAATACACGAAACTGAAGATACTACTATTACATCTCTTCTATTAATTAATGCACATGTAGCAGCATGTCTTAATTCATCTATTTCATCATTAATTGAAGAATCTTTTTCAATATATAAATCTTTACTAGGCACATATGCTTCAGGTTGATAATAATCATAGTATGATACAAAATACTCAACTCTATTTTCAGGAAACAATTCTCTTAATTCACTATATAATTGTCCTGCTAAAGTTTTATTGTGTGCCAAAACAAGAGTTGGTTTGTTAGTCTCTTCAATAACATTAGCTATTGTAAAAGTTTTACCAGTACCTGTCGCTCCTAATAATACTTGATTTTTTTTACCAGTGTTTATCCCTTCAACTAATTCTTTAATTGCTGTCGGTTGATCTCCAGAGGGTTTATACTCTGAATGTAATATGAATTTATCTGCCATTTTATTATCCTTTCTAATCTTATTATGATTAATTTACTTTTAACAATTCATTTTTAAGTATTTTTATTCTCATCTAAATATTTCTTATACATTTCATCCATACTTGAAATATATTCCTGATCTTGTTTTATTCTGTATTTTTCATATTCGCTATTTGCCTTATCTATTGCTTTTTTGTGAGATATACTACCGGGACTCATTAATATTTCTTTTTTTCTAAATTTTAATAAGTCATCTGTAACTTCAATCCAATCATTCATTGTCATTAATTACTTTTCTTCTGCTTCTTCCTCTGCAACATCCAAAAAAAGATTTGATAGATTATTCAGTTTTTTTAATTCATCTTCTTTTAAGTAATTCTTAGCAATACAAATATCATACTTGTAAATTAAGCCATCTAGCGAATATTTCCAATTTGTTAATCCCATATTTATCTTTTCACTGTCTACTCTTTGATATATAAGTTCCGCTGCCGTATGACAGTAATAGCATAGTGTAATTTATTTTGAACTATTTTAAAGAACTTATAGGCTTCTTCTGAATACGCATCATAATCAACAGAAGTATTTATAAAAATATCCGTTATTTTTTGATAAGCCATTCTTTCACTTGTACGAATTATCTTAATTCTTTCTAATAATTCATCAAAATAATTTTGATTTATTTTTCCACCTTTTAAAAATCTATCATCATCCAACGCAAATCCTTTTGTCATATAAGAATTTAATATTTTAGTAGCCCATATTCTAAATTCTGTTGCTTTTTTAGAATTAACTCTATAACCTACAGAAATAATTGCATCTAGGTTATAAAATTCAGTATTATAATTTTTGCCATCTTCTGCAGTATGTGCAAAATTTGCACATACTTGATTTTTATCTAATTCTCCACATTGAAATATATTTTTTAAATGCTTAGTAATTACTGTCCTATCTATCTCAAATATCTGAGCCATTGTTTTTTGAGATACCCATAGTGTCTCACCGTTGACTAATAATTCAATATTTATATTTCCATCATCTTTTTTATAAAAAACTACATCTTTAGTATTTGCTATTATTACATTTTTCAACCTAACACCCACTTTCCATATCTATTGTAAAACTTTTAATAGTATAATCTTCCATCGCTTTCGTTACCCATGTTTTAAACTTTTGACTTTAATAGTGATAATTAAACAACTTATATAAAGTATATAACACACGTTTGTTTGTGTCAACAGTTTTTATGAATCTTTTGTAATAAAAAATGTATGACATTAATCATACAATTTTCTATTAATTTCTTTTATTTGATCCAATGACTGTAGACACACTATCAATAACAAATTCACTGCTTCCATTTACTGAAATTTGTTCACCTTTTGTATATTCTCCATCAACATAAATTCCATTAACTAATTCTCCTGTGTTAGTTCCACCTTCATATAAGTAGTATGTTCCAATAGATAGTTTCGAAGAACTAATTATTAATGTTTTAAAATCTTGATATGCCACTACAGTTGCAATTACTTCTCCATCATCTTTAACTAATGTAATATTTGTGTCTTTTGTTATTGTTGAACCAAAATTAAATGCTATAGAATATTGTTTTGATGTACTTTCTGCACTTTCTAACATATCCGAGCCTAGAGCTATTACAGTCCCTCCATTAATTGTGTATCCAGTATCTGTATCAATTCCAGCATCTCCACCTGTAGTTGAACCCATTGTGTAAATTGAACCACCATTTATAATTAAATTTTTATTTGAATCAATTCCATCACCACTTGCTTTAATATAAATGGTTCCGCCATTAATAGTAATTGTTCCGCCATCACCACCTGCATTTAATCCATCATCTACTGATTCTATATATATATTTCCACTTTCTATAGTTATATCATTAGTTTCAGTGGCTATTCCTTCTCCTTCTTTTTGATTGCCATAAACATATAAATCCCCATACCCACTAATTGTTAATGGGCCATTAGAGAATATACATCCATCATAATCACTATTACCTCCATCATATAATTTACTTACTGTTTCACTCTCTAAATGTATTATTAAATTACCAGTTCCAACATTAGCAATTGCTGAAGTAGATGAACTTTCAATTATTATTCCATTTAGATTTAAAGTAACATCTCCAGTACTATTTACAAATACTGTATTTTTAAATTCTCCGTACAATTCATATTCTCCAGAGTTTTTAATAATAATATCTGTTTTATAATCACTCAAGTAAATTTTCTTACTAGTAACTTCTTCTGCAGAACTAACATCTACAACTTGATTATCATCATCTTCTTCATCAATGTACATATTAGAATTCTTATTAGTTAATAATAGAACTACTCCAATACAAATAAGTACTAATAATATTGACAATATTATAATTTTCTTTTTATTTTTCATTTTCTCATCTCCTAAGATAATATTAATAATTTGCTGTGTTAATCTTGTGTTCTATTTATGATTTTTGTGTATAAATAGCCTATCAAGTAAATATATTAAGTAGCCTAATATAGTAAATCCAATTGTTAAGAACAAAACATTTAATGATACTCCTTTAATGCCTAACTTATTTATATCTATAAATGGATAAGTATAAGTTTTAGTAATTAAACAAACAATGAAATAAATAAATGGAATAATTAGCCATAATAATGGATAATACTTTTTAAACAATCCTTTCTTTTCAAATAATAAATAATTAAGGAATGTCATTATCGGTACAATATAATGTAATCCTAAAAATGCAGACCCACTATAACTTTCAAAAGAAAAAGACATTTTTAAAACAAACTGCGCCACTAAAAAAGTAACCATTATGCATATTAATACTTCACCATATACAAATGGATAATATTTCTTTTTAATAAGTGATATTATAAAATATAATACACAAAATAAATTACTTAAAGTTGTAAACATCATGAATATATATGCATTAAAGTTTCCATCTAAAACTCCAGTTGTTAAAATCAAAGATATAATTCCTATAACAATTATTATTATTTTAAATACGACTGATAACTTTTTATTCATGTGATAACTCCTTAGCATTACTATTACTATAATAATGTATTTATTGCAATTTTGTCAATTAAAAAGAAGCTTATTACATTTAAACTTCTTTATAAACTAATTATGCTTTCTTTGGAAACATTAATTCTTTAATATATCCAAGTCCAATTAACATTAATAAGAAATAACATAGTCCTCCAATTAATGGTATCATACTAAATAATTCTACTACTAATACACCAAATAATATTGATAAATATGTTCTATCCTTTAATTTAAATACTTTTGTTACTATTATATTACCAATAAGAACCATTGGAATTAAAATACATAAAAATAAACAAATTATATATACTGCTAAAGCAAGTAGTCCAACTCCAACTCCAATTCCAGTTAACATGGCTATTACCGAAGCAATTGGAATTGCTATTAAAGCTATAAATCCGATTCCCATATTGCTAAATACTTTTTTAGTAGTTATTTTTTTATCAATTGATTTGTATATTTTAGGGAATAATGCATTTATTACAAGTGCTAATATTATTAATGAACATATAGATGATATTTTACTAATTAATATATCTTTTGTAGTCCTTTCATATTCTATACCTTTGATTTCTTCATAAGTACTTACCTTATTTGAATCTAGTTTATTTAGTCCTTCTACAGTTGCATCTTTATTATAACTAATATTACCATTTATAGTAATATTGTCACCAAAAACAATGCTATTACCACTCAATACTACATTCCCGTTAATATAAGCATCTGATATAACTATTGAATTAGCTGCTGCTTTTACTTTTCCTCCAATATTACCATTTATTGTAACTGCATTAGCTGCTACATAAAGATCTCTTGCTATATTAGCATTAGTACTCATCGATACAATATTTCCTGCTACAAATAAATCCTTACCTATGTTAGCATTTACAATTACTCTATTTCCAGCGTATAGTCCATATTCATTATATCCACTGATTGATAAACTTTCACCTGCAGCAAACAAGATTCCATTAATAGTTCCATCTGGTGCAACACTAGTTCCAGCCATAAATTGCGAACCCTCAGTAGTATCATTTTGTATAGGACTAGGCGCAATTAAAATATCATCCTCATAAGAAACTACATCATCTTCAAAAGTTACTACATCATCTTCAGCATGTAATACAAATATAGGCATCATTAGTAATACTAACAATAATAAAACTTTCTTTTTCATTTTTCTTCTCTCTTTCTATTATAATTATATAACATTCTGCTATTTTTTCAATAAAAAAGATAATATTTATTTATCTTCATTTATATAATTTGTGTTAACACTTTTATCTATTTCAGAATTAATATCTTCTTCATCTTCAATGATGTCATAATCATCTTCATTATTTTGAATAGCTATCTTTATTTTAGCATCTCCTACTATTTCAATTCCTAATTCTTTTGATATAGTATATTTTATTCTATTGCTTTCACTACTTACATCAACACATGTGGGATTTTTAAGACTTCTTATTATTATTTCAGATTCATCATTTAGGTCTCCATTTTCTTTTATCTTTACTCTTACTAATTCTTGATAATTAATTTTCTTACTAACTACATCAGTCTTAGTATTATTATCATAACTATACCAAATATTAATGTCATAACTACCATTTATTTTAATTTGATCATTTATTTTTCTTCCTTTTATATCATGATTAATTACCCAACAACCTAAAACTGTATCAACTGGTTTGTCTATTACTAATTCATAATCATCTTTAAAAGTTTTTTTACCTTTGCCAATTATAGCTTTAGTAACAATCTCTTTATAATTATTATACATGTATTTCCCCCTAATATAAAATATGCATTTGCCTAGAAATAGACACATAATATTTTAATTTAATTACATAATAATATTATGAATATAATAGATAAATTATTTTTGTTTAAAAAGACAATGCCTGACTTGCAAATAAAAGAACTTGAAAATAAAGTTTATGTTTTTAATATACAAACAGTATCTAATTCATCATTAACAAATGAATATATACTTAACTATTTATCTAAAAGAAATTTATTTAAAAGAAGAATTTCATTACTTAATGATTTAAATAAAAACATTCCTTCAATTAGTTTTATTAAATTAGAAGAAAAAGAAGTAACTGATTATTTATTTAATGGATTCAGTGTAATAATTTATAAAAATGAAATAATTGCATGTGAAACAAAGGCTTCACTTGATAGAGGTATTAATGAACCGACAAGTGAACCAACTATAAAAGGTCCTAAAGATTCATTTAATGAAAACTATAATACTAATATTGGATTAATAAGAAAAAGAATTAAAGATGAAAACTTATATATTAAGGAAATAACATTAGGCAATAAAACTAAAACAAAAATAGCAGTAATTTATATGAACGAGGTAGCAGAACAGGAATTAGTTAATGAAGTTATTAGTAAGGTGTCAAGTATTAAAACAGATAAATTATTAGACACATATTACATAAAAGATTTACTGCGTCATGAGAACAAAACAACATTCCCAACTATTAAATCTACTGAAAAACCCGATATTATTGCTAAATGTTTAACTGAAGGGAAAGTGTGTATCTTGTCAGAGAATTCAAATAATGTTTTAATGGCACCAACTTTCTTTTTAGATTATTTTTATTATGGTGAAGACAATTATCAAAAACATATTTTCGCATTCTTTATTAAAGTAATAAGAATTTTGGCATTATTCATTACAATTTTTGCTCCTGCTATATTTTTGGCGCTTATCACATATGATCAACAAGTATTACCAACTAGTTTATTAATTAATTTTGCTTCACAAAGAGCTAATCTACCTTTTCCTGCTTTATTTGAAGCATTTCTTCTTATGTTTACATTTGAATTATTATATGAGGGAGACGCGTTAACACCTGTTTCTAGAGGTACATCACTTTCTGTACTTGGAGGGTTGGTATTAGGTGAGTCTGCTGTTAGTGCTGGGATTGTATCCCC
>CAYVZW010000008.1:0-20297 GCA_964456325.1 uncultured Clostridium sp.
TTTAGTACTCTTGGTTGGCCAAATGAAACAGATGACTTTAAAAAGTATTATCCAAATAGTGTTTTAGTCACGGCATACGATATTATATTCTTTTGGGTAGCCAGAATGATATTCCAAGGTATTGAAATAACCGGAGAAGTTCCATTTAAAGATTGTTTAATTCATGGATTAATAAGGGCAAAAGATGGAAGAAAGATGTCTAAATCATTAGGTAATGGAATAGATCCAATGGATATGATAGATAAATACGGATGTGACGCTTTAAGATATTACTTATGTACAAGTAGTGCTCCAGGACTTGATTTAAGGTTTGATGAAGATAAGGTTTCTTCAACATGGAATTTCATTAATAAATTGTGGAATGCATCTAGATTTGTATTAATGAAAATAGAAGATTTTGATATGAAGAATTATTCATTAGATGAATTAAAAACTGAAGATAAATGGATTTTAAATAAATTAAATAACACAATTAAAGGTGTTAGAAAATACATGGATAAATATGAATTTAATAATGTTAATAGTTTATTATATTCATTTATTTGGGATGACTTTTGTGATAATTATATAGAAATGAGTAAGTTTTCAAATGATTCTTCAACATGTAGTACTCTTATTTATACATTATCTTCAATACTTAAAATGATGCACCCATTTATGCCTTATGTAACAGAAGAAATATGGAGTAGTATACCTAACAAAGATAAAAAATTAATTATGTTATCTAGTTATCCAAAGTATGATAAGAAATTATCATTTAAAACAGAATCAAAAGAAATAGATGAGATGCTTGAATACATTACATTGTTTAGAAATAGAAAATTAGAACTAGGTATTCCTAAAGAATTTAAAGTAGTAACTAATATTAAAAATGAATTACTACTTAAATTGTTAAAACTTGAAGACAAAATAATCGATAATGGAGATGGTATTGTAATTGAACTTAATAATTATAAGACTGCGTTAATATTTGATGATACTAAACATAAAGAAGAAGAACTTTTAAATAATAGAAAAGAAATAGAATTATTAACTTTATCAATAGAAAGAAGAAAAAAATTATTGAGTAATGAAAATTATGTATCAAAAGCACCTAAGAATATAGTAGACTCTGAAAAAGATAGTTTATTAAAAGAAGAAGAAAGACTTAGTATCTTAGAAAAACTTATATGAAAATATAAGTTTTTTCTTGATATTTCTTTAAATGTTTTGTAAAATATATTAAATTTAAAGGAGGAGAAATGAATAGGAAAAGAATTAAAAAGTTATTAGTGTTTCTTATTACTGAGGTTCTTTTACTTACTCCTTCCATTAAAGTGAGTAGTACTGAAAAGAAAATATGTAATTCTACTGAAACATATTCTAGTACAATCTATCCGTATTCAAATGGAAATGTATATATAACTTATGATAGAATTGATACTGATGGAATAAATATAGTAGACCTTAGATACTGTTCTAACCCTGGTATGAAAGTAGTTGACTCATATAATATTAAAGATTTAAAAAGCATCAAAGAAATAATTGATATAATGTTAGACTATAATAAAGATGGTAAGTACGCATGGAATAGAGATGCATTTTCTATGGAAATTGAATGGTTAATTCATAATTTTTGTTATGATTTAGGTATTTTAACTAATCATACAGCTGATACTGATTTTAATAATGATGAACTAAAACTTTTTAAATAAAATGTAGATATCTTTTATAACATATGCTATAATTATTAATAGAATAAAGGGTGTTCATATGTTTGGAAGAATATTAGCGGTTACTGAATCAGAAGTAACAATGGACAATTTAACTAAAAGAGTCGAAAGTACACTAATAGGTGTACATATTGTTTTTGAAGAGAAGAATTTTAAAGTTGCCGCTGAAATAATAAGCATAGAAACAAACTGTGTTAAAGCAATTCTTGTAGGTGAGTTTATAAATGGTAAATTTAGAAGTGGAATTGTACACAAACCATCATCTATTTCTAAAATTAGAATAGTCAATAAAGAAGAAGTTGTTGAACTTATGGGAAATCAGGGAATTGAAAGCCCAAATGATTTATATTTAGGAAAATCTTTAGTATATGAAGGATTTAATGTATCTGCTAATATTGATGAACTATTTTCTAATCATTTTGCTATTATCGGAAATACTGGTAGCGGTAAAAGTTGTTCAGTAGCTAGGATATTTCAAAATTTATTTTATAGGAAAGAAAATGTTCCAATAAATTCAAATATTGTACTATTTGATGTGTATGGAGAGTATCACGCTGCGCTTAATAGAATTAATCAAACTAAATATTGTAGATGTAAAACATTAACTACGGATGTTAAATTAATATCAGGGGATATTGTTAAAATTCCTCCTTGGTTTCTAGGTGTAGATGATATAGCATTATTGCTTAATGTTGATAGTCCTGCACAATTACCAATAATTGAAAAGGCATTAAAACTCGTATATTTATTTACTGAAGATGAAGAAAAAGTAATTAATCATAAAAATAATATAATTGCAAAAGCAATAATGGACGTGTTAACTAGCGGAAAAAATTCTACGCAAATTAGAGATCAAGTTATTGCTGTTTTGACAGCGTTTTATACAAAAGATATTAACTTAGAATCTAAAATTGTTCAACCTGGTTATACTAGAACTTTAAGACAATGTTTAAATATTGATCAAACTGGTAAAATTAATACAATACAACTTGTAATTGAGTTTCTTGAAACATATATTAATGAAGAACTATCTTTGGATAGGAATATGAAACCAAGATTTTATCATTTAAAAGATTTATATAATGCTTTTGAATTTGCTTTATTAAGTGAAGGTGTCCTTAAGAGTGATAAAGTATATGATGTAAATAATATATTAAAAGTTAGGTTAGATAATATTATGAATGGGGACTATGGAGTATATTTTGATGTAAAAGAGTATGTGTCTATTCCTGATTATGTTAATACTTTATTTACTAATGCAAGGGCTGAAAAAGCGCAGATATTAAATTTTAATCTAAACTTTGTAGATGAAAGATTTGCAAAAGTTCTAACTAAAATATATTCTAAATTATTCTTTGACTATGCAATTGGATTAGAAAGTAGGGGAGGATTTCCAATTCAAATAATACTTGAAGAAGCACATAGATATGTTCAAGCTGATAGTGATATAGAAACTATTGGATATAATATATTTGATAGAATAACTAAAGAAGGAAGAAAATATGGCGTTGTTTTAGGACTTATAACACAAAGACCAAGTGAACTCTCAAATACTGCTTTAAGTCAATGTTCTAATTATATTGTTCTTAGAATGTTCCACCCTGAAGACTTGAAAATAATTAAAAATATAACTCATAGTATTGCTGAAGCTGATGTTGAGAAACTTAAAACTTTAAGAAGTGGAGTTGCATTATGCTTTGGTACTGCGTTTAATATTCCAGTATTTACGAAGATTGATTTACCGGATCCTCCACCAGACTCAAGAAATGCACATATTGGAGTAGAATGGTTCAAGAAAAGAGAAGATACTATTAAAACTACATCAAGTGTAGTTAATCAGAATCAAGTAAAACAAAATGTTGACATTTTACATCAATAAAAAAAGAAGACCAAAATCTTCTTTTTTTTATCTTATTATATAAGGATCTGTTGAACTACCTGTACCAGATTTATAAAATGCTCTTTTTGATATAAATATAACTGGATATAGTTTTGATGAAATAGATGCTTCTATTTTTCTAAGACCAATACTACTATATCTAAGGGCGCTTTTTGAATCATCGGTTATTGCAGTAATTGTCCATGCTGAAGAACTATTAGATGATAAGAAATTATAATTTGAGCATGATCTTGATATTGTAGTAGTACAATTTTCATCAAGGCTTGCTGCCATAAATTCTGAAGCGGTTATTAGACCTATTAAATACGAATCTTCAGACATTACAGAACATTCTATAGAGCCGCTGGAATCAGTATCATCTAGTCCTCTTTTGCCTATACATAATTCTCTAGTTGTTAATTTTGATTTAGCTGTATCACTTAATAATTCTGGATCATCAACCAAATTTTTCAGTATTGTTTTAATTCTACTAACTTCGAAATCATTGACACCTGATATAGTTTCAGTATCTATATTATATCTATTATCCCATTCCACATAATCATCATGCGCTTTTGTTCTTACAATTGACATAGAGTTATCATTATTAATTTTAATTATTCTCCATAGCATATCATCTATTAATACATAATTATTGATATTCTCTCCTCTGAAATAATAACTATCATTTCCTCTATAAAGTCCTTCTTTTTCTGTTACTGTTTTATTGTTTTCAAGAACTGCCTTATAAAGTTCTTTTGTTTCATATTCTCCAGGACAATTTAAGTAAGGAATATATGTATAATTTTCACCATATTTAACAACTATTACTTGAGCTGTACAAGATTCACCATCTTTTAATAGACTTGTTATTGGTTTAATATAGCCACCTTCTTCTAATGAACTATAATATACTATATTTTCACCAGTACCAGTAGGTAATAATTCAGGGTTAGCTTTATAATAACTTTTTGCCGCACTTGATAATTTTTCTTCAAATTTTTCATAACTTATATATGTTGGAGAAAGTGCATTTACAACAGCGGATATAATAATAATTACTACTATTAATCCAATCACTGAAGAACCAGCAATTATAAGAGTTTTTTTATTAATTGAATCAAACATTTAATTCACATCCTTTTCATAGTTTATTATACATTAATAATAATATTTTAACAATTACTTTTTAAATCGTTATACACTTTTTCAACTTGTTCTTTATCATTTTTATTGTACTTTGGAATAATATGTACATGATAATGTTTTATTTCTTGAAGTGAACCATTGTTTTGAACTATTTGAATACCATCTGGTTTATAAGTTTTATTTATCAAACTAACTATTATTTTAGTTGCATTATTAATATAAGTTAAAGTTTCTAAATCAATATCATTAATGTTAGTAAAATGTTTCTTAGGTATAACCAGTGTATGTCCTTTACTTTTTGGATTAACATCTAAAAAGCATTTTACATTTTCATCTTCATATAATGTATAAGAAGGAATATCCCCTTTAATAATTTTACAAAATAAACAATCCATTTTTTACCTCCATATTAATTATAATAAAAAATAATAATTAGTTCAAGAATGATATTTGCAATGTGATAATTTAAGATAATTACGTATATTATAATAGGTGACAAGGAATGAATAACAAAAATGATTTTCCAATGAAACATAAAGATATAGTTTATTTTGATAATGCTGCGACCACATTTAAACCATATCGTGTTATAGATAAAATGAATGAATATTATACTGAATATAACGCTAATTCTCATAGAGGAGACTATGATATTAGTTTTAAAGTAGATGATGAAATAGATTATACAAGAGACTTAGTGAAATGTTTTATAAATTCAAAGAAGAAAGAAGAAATTATATTTACAAAGAATACAACTGATTCACTTAATACAGTTGTATTTGGATACTTTTTAAATCAACTTCATGAAAATGATGAAGTAATATTATCAAGTAGTGAACATGCATCTAACATATTACCTTGGTTAATTCTTTCTATTAAGAAGAAAGTTAAGATAATATTTGTTGACTCTAAAGATGAAAAACTTGATATTGAAGAGTTACTTAATAAAATAAATAAAAACACTAAAGTTATTTCTTTAGCGGAGATCACCAATGTAAGTGGAGACAAAAGAAATATAAAAAGAGTGTGTGAAGTAGCACATAAACATAATGTTTTAGTTGTAGTTGATGCTGCTCAAAGTGCTCCTCATATTAAAATAGATGTTCAAGATATGGATGCTGACTTTTTAGCATTTTCAGCTCATAAAATGTGTGGACCAACTGGACTTGGAATTCTTTATGGCAAATATGAACTGCTTAAGAAAATGATACCATTTACTTATGGTGGTGGGATGAATGAATCATATGATGAAAATAAATTAAAACTTGTTGATATACCATATAGATTTGAATCTGGCACTCTTAACTTAAGTGCTATAGTTGGGTTTAGTGAAACAATAAAGTTTTTAAATGAAGTAGGTATGGATAATATAGAACGTCATGATAAATATTTAAGAAAATATTTAATTAAAAGACTTGAAGAGATTCCATATGTAAAAATATATAATAAATTTGCAGAAGGAAGTAGTGTAATAATAAATATAGAAGGTATTTTATCAGGAGACTTAGGTTTATATTTAAATACTAAAAAGATATGCGTAAGAAGTGGTAAACATTGTTCTAAGATGGGAGATAATAAAGAAGATACTGTTAGAATAAGCGTGTATTTCTATAATACATATGAAGAAATAGATTATTTGATAGATATTTTAAAGGATAGAAAAGCAATATATGACTATTGTGAATAACTTTGTTAATAACTTTTAAAAATAGCTAAAATTATATAAACGAGTTTCAAAGTGTTCTTATAATTAAGTTTTCTACTAGGGAATAACTACTGTTTTATTCTCTTTTTAGTGTCTAAAACTCAATTATACCGATTTTTATTTTGTTTTAAAACTTGTTAAAGTATTATTTGAAAGGAGGTTTTATGCTAAATCAAGTAGTGGTCGCAGGTAGACTTGTAAGTGATCCAGAAGTATTTACAACTGAAAATAATAAAAAGAAAACCCTCGTAACAGTTGCTGTTCCTAGAAGTTATAAAAATACTGAAGGAAACTATGATACTGATTTTATTAGATGTATATTATGGAATGGAATTGCTGAAAGTACTTGTGAGTATTGTAGAAAAGGTGATATAGTCGGTGTTAAAGGTAGACTACAATCATCTAGTTTTGAAAAAGATGGTGAGAAAAAATATGCAATGGATATTATAGCGGAAAAAGTATCTTTCTTATCAACAAAAAGATCAGATGAATAATCTGATTTTTACTTGAAATAAAAAAGATTTAAAGTTAATTTGGCGGTACATAGATGAGCTACATCTACGTGGTGTTAACTTTAAATCTATATTCATTATAATAAATAAATATTAATTTGTAAATAGTTATTTATTAATTTCTTATTTTTTTGTATAATTGTTATAGTAGGTGGAATATGAAAGCAAGTAAAATAATATTAAAAAAGAAAAATAAAGAAGTATTAACATATAAAGAAATTGAATATATGGTTAATTCTTATGTTAAAGGTAAAATAGATGATAAAGTAATGACTGAGTTTATAATGCTTATTTATAATGATGGATTTTCAAAAGAAGAAACAAACTACTTAACTGATATTATGATTAATAGTGGTGAAGTAATAGATCTAAGTTCTATTAAAAAACCAGTAGTTGATAAACATTCAAGTGGAGGAATTGGAGATAAAGTATCAATTATAATTGCTCCGATAGTTGCTTCATTAAATGTATGTGTACCTAAAATGAGTGGAAGAGGGTTAGGAATAACTGGAGGAACAGTTGATAAACTTGAAAGTATTAAAGGATATAAATTAAATTTAAATAGAAAAGAATTCTTAGAAGCATTAAATAAAGTAGGTTGTGCAGTTATTAGTCAAAGTGATACATTAGCTGTTGCTGATAAAAAAATATATGCTCTTAGAAATGAAATAGGTGCGGTTGATTCAATACCTCTAATAGCAAGTTCTATAATGTCTAAAAAGATTGCTAGTGGAGCTGACTCAATAGTCATTGATTTAAAAGTTGGTAAAGGTGCTTTTATGAAAGATATTAAAAGTGCAACTAAACTTGCTAAAACAATGATTGATATAGGTAAGTATTATAATAAAAAAGTAGTATGCATATTAAGTGATATGAGTACTCCTCTTGGAACACATATAGGTAATGCATTAGAAATTGAAGAAGCAATTAATTTCTTTAATGGAGTTTATGATAAAAGACTTTATGATTTAATAATATATATATCTTCTTATATGGTCAGTTTAGGTAAAAATATATCACTTAAAAGTGCTAAAGAAGAAGTGTTATTTTCTATTAAAAATGGAAATGCAAAGAGAAAGTTTTATGAATGGATTAAATATCAAAACGGAGACTTATCAAGTCTTAAAATAGATGCTAAAAAGCTTATTGTTACTAGTGATAAAACAGGTTACATTAATAATATTGATGCTGAAAGAGTTGGTAAACTAGTTTTTGAACTTGGTGGTGGAAGACATAAGAAAACTGATTCAATAGACTATAATGTAGGATTTGTAATTAATAAAAAATTAGGATCTAAAGTAAATAAAGGAGAGATACTTGGTGTAGTTTATTATAATAAAGTGATTGATAATATGGAAGAGTCTGTAAGAAAAGCATTTATTATAAATAAAACTAAAAAAAGAGTACATAATATTATTATAAAAGTTGTAAAGTAAGGAGAAAAATATATGACTAAATATAAGTATTTAGTATTAATGATATCTTTCTTTTCTTTTATAAAAATTTATGCACTAGATGATATTAAAATAAATGGTGAATCATTAAGTCCATTATTTGATAAAAATATATTTGAATATAATTATTACACGAGTATTGATACTATAAAAATTCAAGTTTCTAAAAATAATAATGAAGTAGTAAGTGGTTATGGAGTATTTAAAGTAAATGATAGCAATAATGAGTTTTATGTAATAAGTAATGAAAATGATAGTGAATATAAATATAAAATTAATGTATATAAAAATTATAAAAAAGATGATGAATCAATCGCAACATTTAAATCATTAATAATTGAAAAATATGACATTAATTTTAAAAATGATATTTTTGAATACAATATAGATGTTGAAGATACTTCTAAACTAAATATAAAGTATGAATTAGATAGTTTAGATTCTAAAGTAACTATTAAAAATAATGGTGACTTTAAAAGTGGTAATAATAATGTAATAATAAATATTGAATCAAAAGATGGTATTAATTCAAATACATATACAGTTCATGTTAATAAGGCCACGTCTGTATTTAAAACTAAAGAAGTAAGTAAAGAGATGACATATTTTCAAAAAGAAATATTATTACTTATAATAATAGTTATATCTTGTTCTATAGTTGTGTATATTTTTTATCTTTTATTTATTAAAAAGATATTTTAAAAGACACTAATCAGTGTCTCTTAAATATAATACATAATATTCTTCAAATGTTATTTCTGCTTCATGTACTTTAGTTGCATCTTCAACTCCGATATATCTATAATGCCATGGTTCATAACCATATCCAGTTATAAATTCTTTACCACTTGGATAACGTTCTATAAATCCATATTTATATGAATTATCTATTAACCATGTATATTCATTTGTATTTTTAAAACTTTCTTGTACACTATTTATATCTGCTGCAAAACCTGTTTGATGTTCAGAATGACCGGGTTTAGCGGAATAGATTAGTGCATGTTCAAGTCCATTTCTTTTAGTAGAATTAGTAAACAAAGTATTTTGTAATGATTCAGTTCTATATCCCGATATTACTTTCATACTAAGTCCATCGCTTTTAGCTGCGTCAATCATCTGCATCATTGCTTCAGCTGCAACTTTCTTCATCTTTTGAGAAGAAGAGGAATATTTAGAAGTAAGTGTTACTAAATCACTTGCTTCATATTTACTAGGTAACTTATTATATTTATTAACTAATACTAATGGGTTATCATAATTAGTTATCTCACTTATTTCAGTGTAGAACTCTTTATCAAGTCCTACTTCTACATATGTAACAACATCTATACTTGAATATTTACCTTCATTATTTTTTTCATATGTGTCATATCTGTCTAGATTCTCTATATTAAATATAGTAGATTTTCTAAATTCTAATAAGGAATCATATTTTTTAGTAAGTAAATATTCTTGTACTTCTGTTTCATTATAGATATCTTCTATTTCATTTATTTCTTCTTCAGTATATCCAAGAGTAGTAAGTTCACTTTTATATTTATATTCTATAACTTCTTCTTTATTAACTTCTTTATAATTTTTCATAAATGTATATACTCCATATATAATACCAAAAGATACTACTAGAAGTAATAAAGCATATGATGTCTTTTTAATCTTAATCACCTTCTTTTATTTAATTATACTATTAAATTAGCATAAAATGTGAAGTCTTTTTTAATTGACACTTTGTGTTCACATTCTTTACACTTACTAATAATAATATTTATATGTAAGGAGGACAAGAATGAAATCAAAAAAGAAAATTTTAATTCTTATCATTGTTTTAGCAATAGTAATTGCTGTAGTATTATTTTTATTATTAAGAAATGGGGGTGAAGAGGAAACCAGTAGTACAACTTATAAAGATGTAAGTGTTAGTACAATGACTATTGAAAACACATTAACTTCTTCTGGAGAAGTAACAAGTGACACAGTAGAAATTGAACTTAATACATATAGAAAATATAAAGAAATCTATTATTCAATTGGTTCATTTGTATCTTCTGGAAGTAAAATACTTAAATACACTAATGGAAAGTATTATACTGCTCCATATGATTTAGTGTTAACAGGTTATAATTTACCTGATTCAGGAAGTAAAATAACAAGTATGAATTATTTACAAGTTAAAAGAATGGATACATTAAAAATGACATTGTCAATAGATGAAACTGAAATTGATAAAGTTGCTGTAGGTCAAGAAGTAAACATTACATTAAATGCATATGAAGATAAAACATATACAGGTAAAATAACATTTATTAATCAAGTAGGTACATATTCTTCAAGTGGAAGTAAATATACAGCCACTGTAGAATTTAGTAATGATGGTAATGTTAAATTGGGAATGAGTGGTAGTGTATCTATTACAGTTGAAAAAGCAGAGAATGTTATCGCAGTACCAATAGAGGCAATTCAAACTGAAAATGATACCAAATATGTTGTAGTTGTTAATGGAAATGAAACAACTAATGTAACAGTTGAAACAGGTATTTCAAATGCAGCATATGTAGAAGTTAAGAGTGGTCTTGATGGAAGCGAAACAGTTAGAATGATAGAAACTACAAGTACAACAAGTAGTTCTGGATTTAGTAAGGGAAATAGAGAAAACTTTAACTTTGATGGAGCAACAATGACACCACCATCGGGTGGAGACTATTCACCAAGAAATTAGGTGGAATATGATTAAAATAAAAAATGTTAGTAAAACATATAAACTAGGTAATGAAGAAATATTAGCATTAGATAATATTAGTTTAACTATAGAAAAAGGTGAATATATTTCTATAGTAGGTCCTTCTGGAAGTGGTAAAAGTACACTTATGAATATTATTGGTTTATTAGATGTACCAGACTCTGGAAGTTATTATATAGAAGATAAAGAAGTATCTAAACTTGATGATAATAGTTTAGCATTACTTAGAAGTAAAAGTATTGGATTTGTATTTCAAAACTTTAATCTACTTAATAAGTTATCTGCTTTAGATAATGTAATGGTTCCTTTACTTTATCAAGGTTATAAAGACAGTGAAGCAAAAGAATTAGCAAAAGAAGCTCTTACTAGAGTGGGACTAAGTCATAGGTATAAGCATTTACCTAGTCAGTTATCAGGTGGTCAAATGCAAAGAGTTGCAATAGCAAGAGCACTTGTTTCAGACCCAAAGATAATTCTTGCTGATGAACCTACTGGAGCAGTTGACTCTAAGACCGGAAATGAAATAATGAAATTATTTGAAGATCTTAATAAAAACGGAGAAACTGTTATAGTAATAACTCATGATATAAATGTTGCTAAAAGAGCAAAGAAAACTTATACAATAAAAGATGGTAAAATTAAAGAAGGTGTTAATGTATGAAATTAAAAAACATAATTAAAATATCATTTTCAAACATTAAAAATAGTAAATTAAGATCTTGTTTAACAATGCTTGGATTAGTAGTAGGTATTGCTTCAGTAATTGTTTTAGTAGGTATTGGTTCAGGTGCTTCAAATGATGTTAAGAGTGAGGTGTCATCACTTGGAACTAATGTATTAACCGTATCTATTACTGATAGTAGTTATAGTTTTGACTATGAAGACTTAAGTGAATTTCTTACACTAAATAATATATCAGCTGTTTCACCATATAAACAAGTATCCGCTACAATAAGTAGAGGAACTACTACAAGTTCTAATACTTCAGTAGTAGCAACTGATCAATATTATTTAGATATTACATCTTTAGAATTAGATTCAGGAAGAGATATATCTATAATTGATATTGAAAATAAAAGTAAAGTATGTATTATTGGAAGTGATACTGCTGAAACATATTTTAATATGGCAAATCCATTAGGTGAGAATATTAAAATAGATGGAGATAATTATACTGTAATTGGTGTGTTAAAAGAAAGTGGTTCAACATTTGGAAGTAGTGATAGTATTGTTTTAATACCTTTTACCACTGGAACATATTTAGGGGCGGATAAATCAGTTAATAATTTATATTTAAAAGTAATAGATGAAGATAAGATAGATGCTTCAGTGAATATAGTTGAAAATTATATAAGAAGTACTCTTCAAATATCAACTGATTATTTTTCAGTAACAAGTGAATCTTCAGTAATAGATGCGATGGAAAATATTAATAACACATTATCACTTCTATTAGGTGGTATAGCTAGTATATCATTAGTTGTTGGTGGAATAGGTGTAATGAATGTAATGCTTGTTAGTGTAACTGAAAGAACAAAAGAAATAGGTATTAGAAAGAGTTTAGGTGCTAGAAGAAAAGATATTTTATTTCAATTCTTAGTTGAATCTTTAACTTTATGTATTCTTGGAGGTTTATTTGGAATAGGAATGGGCCTTATTATTGGGAACCTTGCTTATTTACTTGGATACACATTTACATATAGTTCAGGAGTTATTATTCTAGCAGTAGTTGTATCAGTAATGATTGGTTTAGTATTTGGAATATTCCCTGCATATAAGGCATCATTATTAAATCCAATAGATGCTTTAAGAAGTGAATAATTTATAAAAGTAAATACTTAGTTATTTTAAACTAAGTATTTTTAAATAAAATAAAAAATAAATATTTACAAGGAATAATTTATGTGTTAGAGTAATACTCATTATTAATGAGGAAACATAATGGAAAAATATCTACCTACAACTGAGTTACATACACATATGTATGAGATACTTGATACTAAAGAATTTCTTGATTTTTTGAAACGATTTGATATAAAGTATCCAATTAATAAAGATGGCTATATTGATTTTAGCAGTAATTTTTATTGTGATTATAATGATATAATTAATAGTGAAATATTATATAGTAGATTTAATGATTCAATATCATTTAATAAAGGTAGAGTGTATACATTTAATGAATTAGAAAAGAGAATAAGTAATAGAGCAGATTTATTAGACTTATGTGCTTCTTCACTTTTTGACAATGGTTTATTTGATGAATATAGAACTGCTAGAGCATATGTTATATATCTTTTAATGAAAGATAATATTGCTTCATTATTAAAACAAGGTATTAAATATAGTGAAATATCATTTTCTAACTTTAGATTGTTATCTTTAATGAAACCATTTATAGATAGTGATACTTTTCTAAGTAGTGAAGATATTGGAATAGATTATAGAATACTTATGGGTACTTTAAGAAGTAAAGATATTAAAGACTTTAGACAAAATGCTAAAGGATTATCTAGTATAATAGGTAGTGATATGATTTGTGGTTTTGATCTTTTAGGTGAAGAAGAACCTATATGTATGGATAAAGATATAGAAAAGAAGTTATCTTTAATTACAAGTGTGTTAGATGAGTCTAATAAAACATGCACTCTTAGACTTCATAGTGGAGAAAGTGGATGTAAAAATAATACTTTAGAGTTATTAAGAGTATTAGATAGATTAATTAAATCCGAATTAGAAATTAGAATAGGTCATGGATTTAATATTAATATGGATGACTCATTATATAAATTATTAAAAAGATTTAATGCAATTATTGAACTTAATATTACATCTAATATATCTCTTGGTTATGTTAAAGAAAGAGATATGTATAAAAGATTATTAGATTATTATATTGATCATGATATAGAAGTAGTATTATCAACTGATGGTAATGGGTTATTTGGAACTACTTTAGAGAGCGAATATGAGACATTTGAATCAATTGTTGGAGATAGGATAGATTACATTAAAAAGTGCGATATAAACGTTTATAATAGGAAATTAAAAAGATAGTCTTTAGGACTATCCTTTATATTACAACAATAATTAAGCTAAGAAACCTAATACCATTGTACAATATATTATATGTATCATTATATTTTTAGATACTTGTTTATTTTAATTATCTTGTTTTCATATATACCCATTAATACATAAGCAACTATTGCTATAAATATACCACCAATGATATCGATAACTACATGTTGTTTTATAACTACAGTAGATATCATTATTAAAATAGACATTATTATTATAGGAGTTTTAATATACCATGAACTATTCTTACATTTTAATGAATAGAATATCCATAACATACTTACTGCACAGTGTAAACTTGGAAAACAATTTTCTGATGGTGTATCTATAAAATAAATAAGTTTAGTTAGTGTACTTAATAAGTCATTATTAATAATTTCAGGTCTAATTACAGTAGTTGGATAAATAATAAATATTATGTCCGCTATTAAGCTAACTATTAAGTAAGAAACAATATATTTCATAAATAAATTTTTATCATTCTTATAAAACATAAAAGGTACTGTAAATAACATAATGTACCATAAACAATATGGAATAATTGCAAGAGTGTTAAATACTATTTTATTATCTATCTCACTTGTTAAAACAGTAGGAGTAGAAGCACATACTTTAGTTAATGCATAAAATATAGATTGAATTATTACACATATTATTAATATAACTAATATTCTTTTTTCTTTATTTTTCATAAAAACCTCTTTTTTAATTATACATTATATTTTAAAATATTAAAATTATAACTAGTAAAAATACATTTTTTCATATATAATTTAGTTGGTGATTTAAATGAAAAGACAAACAATATGTTTAGTAGGGAGACCTAATACAGGTAAAAGTACTTTATTTAATAGAATAGTTGGTAAAAAAATATCTATTATTGAAGATACTCCTGGGGTTACAAGAGATAGAATTTATAGCAAAGCATTATTTAACGATATACCATTTTATTTAATAGATACAGGTGGTATTGATTTGAGTGATGGATCATTTAATGAGGAAATTAAAGTACAAGTTGGAATCGCTATTGAAGAAAGTGATACGATTGTTTTTGTAGTGGACTCAAAAGATGGACTTACAACTAATGATTTAATGATAAGAGATATGCTTAAAAAGAGTAATAAAAAAGCAGTTGTTGCGATTAACAAAGTTGATAATAAAACTGGTTCAGATAATTTATATGAATTTTATTCATTAGGATTTGATGAATATTATCCAATATCAGCTGAGCATGGAACTGGTGTTAAAGAGTTATTAAAGAGTATTTGTGAAGATGTAAACCAAGGACTAGAAGAAGATGATGATAATGTAAAACTTGCTGTTATTGGAAGACCTAATGTTGGAAAAAGTAGCTTAGTAAATGCATTGTTAAATGAAGAAAGAGTTATTGTTAGTGATATAGCGGGTACTACTAGAGATGCTATAGATACATATTTTACATATAATAAAGAAACTTATACATTAATAGATACAGCTGGACTTCGTAAAAAAGGGAAAATATTTGAAGCAGTTGAAAAATATAGTTTACTTAGAAGTATGAAAGCAATAGATAGAAGTGATGTGTGTATACTTGTGTTAGATGCAGAAACTGGAATAGTTGAACATGATAAACATATTGCTGGTTATGCTTTAGAAGCAGGCAAGCCAACAGTACTTGTAGTTAATAAGTGGGACACAATAGAAGAAAAAAATGAAGCAGTTGATGAATGGAATAAAACATTAGATAATGAATTTCAATTTATGACTTATGCTAAAAGAGTATTCTTAAGTGCTAAAACAAAGAAAAGAATTCATACACTTATGCCAGAAGTTATTGATTCATATAATAATTCATTTAAAGAAGTTAAAACTAATATTATAAATGATGTTATTAGAGATGCTTATATAGAGACACCACCTCCATCATATAAAGGACGTAAACTTAAAATATATTTTGTACATCAGTCAGGAGTTAAACCACCTAGATTTGATATTGAAGTTAATTCTAAAGGACTTGTTCATTTCTCATATTATAGATATTTAGAAAATAAAATAAGAGAGAATATTGATTTTAGTGGAACCCCTATAATAATACAATTTAAAAATAAAGGTGAAAAGAATTTGTAATTTTTATAATATTATATAAATATCACACAAAAACGTCATATTGTAAAAATATAATTAATAGTGAAAGGAAGGAATAAAACGAAAAATAGGAAAGTTTTAATACCTATATTAGTTATGATATTATCTATATTGGGAATATTCTTAACTATATATTTTGAAAACAAAAGTACAAGTAGTACATTTTCTAATAATGCTCCATCTATGAATGAAGGTATGCCTGGAAATGATATGTCTGGTTTTAAAGGAGATGACAGTACTTCTAGACCTGAAAAACCTAGTGGTGAAGATGACTCAAGTAGACCTAGTATGCCGGAAGGTGGTTCAGGTATGCCATCTATGGATGAAAATAAGTCTGGAATGCCATCAATGCCAGGAGATAGTACAAATATGCCAACTATGCCAGAAAGTACTACTAAAGAATTAGATACTTTAGGAATTATTATAATTAGTGTTTGCTCATTATTATTTAGTGCTTCACTTATTTATATGATTCAAAGTAAATTATGTACTATTAAGGTATTCAGTGAAAAAGATAAAATAATTATCTATTCATTAGAAACAGTAATAGTAACTGTTATTTTAAGTGTTGGTCTTGTATTACTTACAAATAATTATATTTTAGGTAGTGAAACAAATAATGCAATTCCTAGTGGAGGAACAAATGAAAATGTAGAAACAACTGGTAAAGTATCAATTACAGATGAAGAATCTAGTGATAACGAAAGTTTCTCCACTACTACTTCTGATGAATCTGCAATAATGGTAAGCGATGGAGGTAATTATACTGTTACTGACGCTACTATAAATAAAACTGGAGATTCATCAAATACTGAAAATAGTGAATTCTATGGAGTTAATGCTGCAGTACTTGTAAAAACAGGATCAACTCTTTCAATAAAAGGAAGTAATATAACAACAAATTCTCTTGGTTCGAATGCAGTGTTTGCAACCGGAGAAAATGCTGTAATAAATATAAGCGATACAGTTATAAATACTAGTTCAAATAGTTCAAGAGGTTTAGATGCTACATATGGTGGGACTATTAATGCAGATAATGTAACGATAAACACTTTAGGAACAAGCTGTGCAACTCTTGCTACTGATAGAGGAGAAGGTACAGTAACAGCAACTAATTCTAAATTATCTACATCAGGTAAAGGTTCACCAATCATATATTCTACAGGAAATATAACATTAAATGATTCAACTGGAGATGCAACTGGTTCACAACTTGTTGTAATTGAAGGAAAGAATTCTGCTTCAGTAAATAATTCAACTCTTACATCTAACGGAAGTGGGAATAGAAATGATGTTGATAATGCAGGAGTAATGATATATCAAAGTATGAGTGGAGACGCGAGTGAAGGAACGGGAACATTTAGTGCAACAGATTCTACTTTAACAATAAATGAATCATCATCCATATATAAAACAGTTCCATTCTTCTTTATAACTAATACTGATGCAGTAATTAATTTAAATAATACAACTATTAATTATGGAAGTAACATATTATTAGATGCAAAAGGAACTAGTGAATGGGGTAATGAAGGAAGTAATGGAGGAAATGTTACATTAAATGCGACTAATCAAACTCTTACTGGTAACATTACAATTGATTCAATATCTACTCTAGTATTAAATTTAAATAGTAGTACTTATACAGGAACTATTAATGGTGATAATACAGCAAAAAGTGTAACTGTTAACTTAGATAGTTCTTCAACTTGGAATGTAACTGGAAACTCATATATTACTTCAATTATAGATTCAAATTCTACATTTAGTAATATTAAATCAAATGGTTATACAATATATTATGATAAAGATACATGCACAAATTTAAATGGTAAAACATATGATTTAGATGGTGGAGGTAAATTAAGTCCACTATAAGCAAGAAAATTCTTGCTTTTTAATTATCATAATGTTAGTATTAATATGGTATGAAAAAGGTAGTTAAAAAGAATAAAAATAAGAAAAAGTTTAGTGAAACATGGAAATATATTAAGAAATGTATGCCTTATTTTTTAATGGAAAAGAAATCATTAATAATACTTTTAGTGTTTAGTGTAGTTTTATCAGTAACTAGTTCTTTCTTCCCAGCATTACTTGGACATGTATTAGATTTAGTTACACAAAAGAAATTAGATGAAGGAATTATTTTTACATTAATCGTATTAGGTATTACTATTCTATATGACTATTTGAATGATGTACCTTTTAGAAAAGCATGGTATGTTGTTACTAATTCTATCACTAATAACTTAAAGAAAGACGTTCTTAATTCATATTATGATATAGATAATAAAACACTAATTAAAACACCTAGTGGAGTACTATTAACTAGAATAACACAAGATCCTAGTAATATTTCAAATGCATTTAGTACAATAAGATCTAATATAGCAACAATATTATCTAATTTATTCGTAGTATTTTATATAATGTATTTAAATATTGTACTAGGTATTATAGTTGTTATTGGAACAATTCTAGTATATATTATTGAAAAACATTCTATGAAAAAATGGAATGAATACATGAAAAGAAGAAATAAATATAGAGATAAAAATACTACTGTTATTAATGAAGGAATAAAGGGAGTTCATGATATTAAACTATTAAACATATCAGATTACTTTAAAGATAAAATAAACTTTAATATAGATGAAATGTATAGAGATACTATTAAGAGTACAAATGTTGATAATAGATACAATTGTTTTAGAGATGCAGTTGTAGATATATTCACTGCGATTGTTGTTATACTATCAATATATTTTGTTAAGTTTGATGTAATGACAATAGGAGCAGTTATAACACTATTTATGTATAGAAATAGATTGTTTACATCAATATTATATATAGCATGGAGTGAAAGAAATTTAAAAGAATTCTTATTATCAGCTAAAAGAATATTTGAAGTAATTGAAAGTGATAAGTTTCCTAAAGAAACATTTGGAAACAAAAGAGTAAGTGAACTAAAAGGAAATATTAAGTTTAAAAACGTTAAGTTTTCTTATGGAAAAGAAAATGTATTAAATGGAGTTAACTTTGAAATAAATGATAAAGATACAGTAGCAATAGTAGGGAAAAGTGGTAGTGGAAAAACAACAATAATTAATTTATTAAATAGAACATATGAGGTTAGTAAGGGAAAAATATTAATTGATGGTTATAACATTAATGATTTAGATAAGTATTCACTTAGAAATAATATTGCAGTTATCACACAAGATCCATATTTATTTAATGTAACAATTAAAGAAAATTTAAAAATGGTTAATACAGAATCAAATCAAAAACAAATTGAAAACATATGTAAAATATGTGAGATACATGATTATATAATGACACTTCCTAAAAAATATAATACATTAATAGGAGAAGGTGGAGTTAATTTAAGTGGTGGAGAAAAGCAAAGACTTGCAATAGCAAGAGCACTTCTTATGAAAACAAATATAATATTATTTGATGAAGCAACAAGTGCCTTAGATAATGAAACACAAGCAAATATACAAAAAGCAATTAATAATATAAGTAGTGAATATACAATGCTTATAATAGCTCATAGACTAAGCACAATAAAAGATTGTAATAAAATATTAGTAATTGATGCAGGTAAAGTAATAGGATGTGGAACTCATAAAGAATTGTATGATAACAATATTGTCTATAGGACATTATATGAAAATGAGTTACAAAAATAATTGTTAAATAAGTAATTATGTGATAAACTAATTATGTAAAAAGGAGAATTGTAATGGAAGAAAAAGTTGAAGAAAAGAAATTTTTACCAGTAGGTAGTGTTGTTATTTTAAAAGATGCAACTAAAAAGTTAATGGTTACAGGTTTTTGCTCAATGACACCTGGACATAAAGGAGAATTATTTGATTATACTGGATGCTTATATCCAGAAGGATTATTATCTTCTGATCAAATATGTTTATTCAATA
>CAYVZW010000009.1:0-6771 GCA_964456325.1 uncultured Clostridium sp.
ATCTGCATTTTGAACAATTAAATAACAAATATATCTTGATAATTTATAATTCTTTATAAACTCTTCTTTACCTTTACCTGTTTTTATTGGCTTGTTGAACTCGACAACCCAATCCTCATTTTTTGAAACGCTGTTTTTTGCGGATACAATTGCCTTATTTATTACTTTTTCAAAATTTCTCCATTCTTTATAATCTAATGCTTTTTGTAATTCTCTTGCTTCCCAATATTCATTACCATATTCATCAATATGTTTAATATCTTCAAATGTTTTACTTGATTGTACATTTTTCTCTAATTTATTCATTAAAACCCCCTTACTTTATTATTTTTCCCTTATTTTTAACAATTGTTTAAGTGAACATTCACATCTAAATACTATTTTATAATATTTCGTAACTAAATCAAGTGATGTTGGCAATTTATTTACATTTATATAATTTTTAATTGTCCTTTAATATAATTATTGTTTTTTCTTTACCAAAACAATTATAGTCTTCTAATGATTTCTCATTTACATATTTTTCAAAATCTTGTTTATTAAAATTAGTTACTATCTTTATAAACTCTGGTAAGTTTAAAAATTCACTAAAGCCATCAGAATAAACAACTATTGTTTCTCTATTAATCTATCTTTTAATCTTGCCATGTTTTTAGGAGTTGAAAATGAATCTACAATTGTTTTAGGATCTAATTCTCCACCACTAGGTATAGGATATTTGTCTAATTATTTTTTATATGAAATAGAAGTAAAATCAGATATTCCAATGAGATCTCTAGTAACCCCATCAGCAACAATGGTTTCATTTTCATTGCTACTATGTTTTCTCCTTATAATATTATTCTATAATATTTTGAACCATTTACTTCTTCTAAAAATTCTCCACCATTATTCTCTATTACTTTTGAGGATGCTATATTTCCAAATGAAGAATTCATAAATATTTCTTTATAACCTAATTTTTGAAATTCCATTTTTGCAAGTTCAACCATTTTAGTCGCATATCCTTTTCTTCTTTCAGATACTCTTATAACATAATAAGTATTACCTGACCATTTTTTCCAATTATCATCTATTTTTGTTCTAAGTCCAATATAACCTACCGGATAATTATTAACATATAGAATATAAATACTAGTTGGTGTATCATGATAACTTATATTTTGATATCTTCTAGATATTTGTGTTTCAAGAAAATTCTTAAAAACAGAATATGGCAATCCATTACACAAATTTGTAGAACCAGATTCTTGTAAAGGAATATCTTGATACATATCATATTCTAGTTTTCCCATATTCATATCTAATGGTTTAAGTTCATAATTCATAGATTCTCCTTTTATTAGTTCCCCTATTGGTGTTTATTTATTTTATTGTTTTCATCAATTATTCCATAATAATAATCATATGGCCATATAGATAAACTCGTATCACCTATTACTCCAAAGTATATATTCATTTTGTTAATAAAATGTATTTCATCATCAATAATAACAAATGCTATTCTTTGCTTATGGAAATCTCTAATTTCATCTTTTATTTCATATCTATTAATTTATAAGTTAAATTTCTCTCTAATCTCAATTTCCGCTTTTTTTACAAAATAATTATTAGTTTTAATTGGAATATTATATTTTTTAAATACATTAATCATTGAATCTATATCTTTATATTTCTTATTCATATAATTACATTCTTCTTCTATCTCAATATAAATGTGTTTATCATTTACAAGTTGTACAGTAACTTCGTCTATATTGTTTGAATAGACAATGAGATGATCATTTATATGAATTAATTCTTCATAATTCATAAATTCAAGTAATTGTTTAGCTTCACTTATTGACTCTATATGACAATCAATTTTTCCTTGCTTAATTATTTCATCATTGTTTCCATATTCTTTATATTTATATGTTATTGATTTTGTCTCTTTTTTATTTTCTATAATATTTCTAATTAAAACACAATTTTTTAATATTTCTAAACAGTCATTTTTCTTAACAAAATTTTTATTTATTAAGTAAATATCTTTGACTTCACATTCATCAACAACTTTAAATTCTTTTGCTTTTAAAATTTTTTTTCAATTCTTCTATAGTAACATTTACTTCAACTGTAACTTCATTTTCAAATTTCATATAACCTCTCTGTTATCTATAAAGCTGTTCTTTCCAAGAAAATTCTTTTTTCAAATCCACCTTTTTTAAGTCTTTTGCTTAATGCCATCTCATTTATTTCTTCAGTAGTTATTCCTTCTAGTTCTTGTATTGCATTTATTACTTCACTTATGTCAGCTAATTCTTCTAGTTTTTCTTGTTTACTTTTTGCAGAAATTAATTCATTACATTCTTCTCTTAATTTTTCATATAATGAATGACTATATTCTTCTTCACTTAATGTATGAAAAACAGGACCTTCACTATTTTGTTCCATTAGTTCAGGAATTTTATCTCTAACTAGTTTGTTATATTCTCTTGTCATTTTATAAATCCAATTTGATCAAATGGATAGAATCTAAAATCTACTAGTCCAACTATTTCTGATTTTTTAAAAGCACCAAAGTATCTACTATCTTTAGATACATCTCTATTATCTCCTAAAACAAAATATTCATTGTCTTTTGTTTCTGCTTCAAAGTCTTCTGTATCTTCAAAAGTAACTCCATTTGGGAATTTAACTAAGGAACCATTTATATATAATTTATTATCTTTATATGATATTTTTTCATTAGGAAGACCTATAACTCTTTTAATTATTTTATCATTATCATCTTCATTTTTAATTACTACAATATTAAATCTTTCTATATTATTAAAATATAAAATTACTTTATTTAAAATAACTAAATCATTATCATTTAAAGTATTCTCCATTGATGAGCCATCTACTACAGCTGGTGTTGCGATAAATGTTCTAAATAATACTACTATTATAACTATTAATACATATGGTTTAATGTTTGTCCAAAATTTTCTCATAAATTCCTTTCTAAAAAAAATTAGGTATTACCTAATTTCTTTCTTTTATTTTGATTCCACTTGTTAGTTTCTTTAAGAAGTTAAGTTTTGCTCTTCTTACTTTACCTTTTTTAATTACTGTTATACTAGCAATTAATGGACTATTTACTGGAAATACTCTATTAATACCAACATTTCCACTTTTCTTTCTAACAGTGAATGTTTCAGAAACGCTTCCACCTTTTCTAGCTGTTACAATACCTTCGAATGCTTGGATTCTTTCTCTTTTGCCTTCTTTAATCTTAACGTCTACTCTTACAGTATCTCCTACTTGAAATTGAGGAACATTAGGATTAATTTGTTTCTTATTAATCTTATCGATTAAATTCATCATATTCATCTCCTTTACGTGCTTTCTTTAATCATACGATATGTAGCGGATTAAGCAATATGATAATAACATAAAATTGCGATAAAGTCTAGTTTTTTCTTATATTTTCTTTAATTTATAATCCTATATATGGAAGTCCTAATTCAAGTAATATTGCAAATACTAATGAATAGAATAATGTTATTGTAAATACTGAAACATTTTTATATAGAATTATCATTGAGAATATCCATATTATAAGTTCTGGAATATATGTCATTTTAATAAACCATATTCCATAATCAAATGATTCTCTAAAGAAAAATCCTATTAACAAAGATGATAACAATACCGCTAACCATCCTTCTCCTTTAGCATACCAAAGTAGCATTGATAAAACACTTGCGGTAACTGTAAAAGTAATAAACAAATTATAATCTAAATTAATTACTTCATTTAATATAAATGCTGTGTATACATAATATCCAGCAAATACGCCTAACATAAACACTGCTACATTTAATAGTGCTCTTAATGGACTACTAGCATCTATTGCAATCATTGTTATTATGATTGCAAAGAATGATATTCTAGTCATGAATCCACCCAAATCAATTGAAGTAACAAAATGATTTATAGTTGACCCATCATCCACTACTCCTTTTGACCAAGTTGCTATTAGCGAAATAATTATTCCTAGAATTAATACTAATATTGTCTTTGTCCATTTCTTTTTGAATGAAAGCATTTTATCTGACTTTCTACATCTTCTTAAAAAATCCATTTTTATCACTCTCCCGTAATCTTTTTAATTTCATTTTTCCTTTTTGTTAATTTATTTTCTATTGCTATTCTTTGTACTATTGCAAACCCACTAAACATTGCTAAACAACTACTTCCTCCATAGCTTAGAAGTGGAAGCGGTATACCAGTTAAAGGTATTAATCCAAGTACTCCTCCTAAGTTTACAAATATATGTATTAGAAAGTAGCAACCAATTCCAAAACAAATGAGGGAATTTCTTAAATTATATGAAGTTGTTGCGATAGAAAATATTCTATATGCAATTAAAATATAACCTAAAATTATAACAATTGCAACTATTAACCCTAATTCTTCAACAACTATTGGAAATATAAAATCCGTATGACTTGCTGGTAAATATAAATATTTTTGAGTTGAGTTCCCTATTCCAACTCCCCATAATCCTCCATTATCTATGGCAATATAACCATTACATACTTGATAACCACTAGAAGAAGTATATCTATCGCAAGGTTTTGAATAGTTTAATCTTGATAGTAAATAATTATTATCAAGAATATCTTCTGGAATAATTAAATAAGCAAACTTTAATAATAAGAAACCAACAACTAGTGCAAAACATACTAATGCCTTACATATTGTATAATTTTTATTATTTTTAGATGGTACGAACAAAAATATAAGTGAAATTAACAATATAATTATAACTGAAGATCCTTTATCTCCACCTAATAGTATAAAAGCTATTGGCGGAATACACCAAAGAATTGGAATTAAGAAGTCAAATTTTTTATGTGTTTCTTTATTACTCCAATCATAGTAAGAACATCCAAGAAATAGAATTAACATTATTTTAATGAATTCTGCTGGTTGTATACTAATACCTAATAATGTAATTGTTACTTCTTCATTACCACTATTAAATCCAAAGTTATTTATAAGTACACCAATAATGACTAATGTTACTACTATTCCACCCCATTTACCAATAACATTATAAGTCTTTGTTGGAAAGAAACATATTATTATAAGAGCTGCAAATAAAGAAAAAGCAACACTGAATATTTGTTTTTTAAAATAAGTATATGGCGTTCCAAAAGCTAGTTTTGATGAGATACTGGAAGCGGATAAAATTAAAAATATTCCAAGTACAGCATAAAAAATAGTTAGTACGAGTAATAACTTATCTGTATTTTTTAATTGTTTTGCTATATATTTAATAACCCTTTTCATATATCCTCTCTATAAATTATATAAAAAATGCTACTTTTTGTAAATAAAGTAATCGTTAGTAGTGTCAATTATTATACATTTCCCATAAAATATTATAGATTAAAGGAGGTAATATATTATGTATTATTATGGATATAATGGTGGATACCCTGCGAACTATAGTTACAATGGGTATTCTGGATATAACAACTTTGGTTATGGAGCTGCTATAATACTAGTATTATTTATATTACTAGTTATAATATTTGGAGTAGGATTTATGGGACAAGGATGCAATCAAGGATGTAATACTTGTAATAGTTAAAAGGAAGTTAATATTAACTTCCTTTTATTTTCTTTTATATAAAACATGTTTATAACTAATTCCATTATATTCATCTTCATCTAAAATTTCTTTTTGCCAATCATCTTCAGTAAATTTTGGAAAAAATGCATCTGCTTCATTACATGCTTCATCAATCTCTGTTAAATACATTTTAGCAGAATAATTAATAAATGCTTTATAAATACTTCCACCACCAATAACAAATAGTTCTTCTAATGAATCTTTATAATTATTTAATAGTTCATTTATATTATTATAGTGCTCAACCTCTATTGGAAAATTATTGCTAGAAGATAATACTATGTGATGTCTATTAGGTAACATTCTTGGCAATGATTCAAATGTTTTTCTACCCATTATTATAGTATGTCCAGTTGTCTTTTCTTTAAAAAATTTCATATCATTCGGTATTGTCCAAATCAATTTATTGTCTTTGCCTAACTCATTATTTTTGCCTATTGCAGCAATCATTGTATAACTCATTTTTTCTCCTTATTTACTTATTGGAAAACCTATTTTTCCATGATGTTTGTAATTTAACACTTTAATATCATTTAATTCTTGGCTGTTATCAAAATCATAAAAGTTATTTATTTCAGGATTTATCCATAATTGAGGGGCAGGATAATCTTCTAATTCTTCACCTCTTTTAATTTGTTCTTTTATTCCATCTATTTGATTAACATAAATATGAGCATCTTTAATACTATAATATAGTTTACCCGGTTTTAAGTTACTTACTTGCGCGAGTAAATATAAAAGAACAGAGTATTGTGTAACATTAAAAGGTAATCCAAGAGGTACATCACAACTTCTTTGATGAACATACGCATTTAAATGTCCATTTGTGACATCCCATTCTGAAGACCACACACATGAAGGAAGAACAGCAGTATTTAAATGTTCATTTTGCCATAAACTGATAATCATTCTTCTATCTGTAGGATTGTTTTTCAATTTATCTAACAAATTATCCATTTGTTTGTATTCTTTAACTATCCATCCATATGCTGTACCAATAGTATGAGCCCAATCTGTACCGAAATCTTTTTCAATATCAGTTTTAACTAATTTTCCATGTTCATTTGGGACCATTTGTGTTGCTTTCCATTTTCCAT
>CAYVZW010000009.1:6871-20249 GCA_964456325.1 uncultured Clostridium sp.
ATTTTCCATGTTCATTTGGGACCATTTGTGTTGCTTTCCATTTTCCATTTTCATCTATCTCCCATTCATCCCAAATATGAACATTTCTTTCTTGTAACCATCTTACATCATTACTTTGAACTTGATATATCCATAACATTTCAAGAATAGCTTGTCTATAAAACAATTGTTTTGTTGTCAAAAATGGGAATTCTTTTTCTAAATTAAATTCCAAATTGTATAAAGGAATCTTTATAGTATTAATTCCAGTTCTATTTTCAACTTCTACTCCATCTTTTAATATTTTTTTACATAATTTTAAATATTCCTTATCCCAACGAGACATAATTTACCTCCTAAAACCTTGTCATTTTTTCAGTTTTTTTGCTTTTTATATTTATTTTTTTATTTATTAAATTTATTATTTCATTTGATATTTCATCTATTGATTTAATATCATCAATGCTTTTGAATTTTTTTGTTTTTACACAATTAATGTAATCCCATTTATATTTATTAGATACATACATATATGCTTCTTCTGATTTTCTTAAATGATTTAAATTGTTTTCATTTTCGTCAGAGAACCTTCTATTTTTTCTAAGTTCTAGTGATGCTTCACATGGCATATGTAAGAATACTACAATATCCGGTCTTGGAAGTTCACAAATTCCAAACTCTAATTTATCTAGAATGTCCAACATTTGTTCCATTTGTTTTTTATTCTTTGCTTTTGACACTTGATGACCCATATTAGAAGTTGAATATCTGTCTAGTATAATAATATCATTTTTATATAGTTCATTTTCAATTTCTTTTAGGAAATTATATCTCCTGTCAGCTGCGAAATATAGTGAGCTAACTATTGGATCAACCATAGGAGCAGTTTCTTTAAAATACCCATTACATATCTCTGTTTTTCCTAAATAAGGACCTCCGACTATTTTACCTGTAGGTGAATCATAAACAGGAAATGAATATGATTTAACTTTCTTACCACTTTTCTTAAAATACTCTAGTAATTTCTCACTTTGAATTTGTTTTCCACTTCCATCAGTTCCTTCTATTACAATAATCTTTGCTTTTTTCATTATTACCTCCAAAATATAACAAAAAACATGAATAATATCATGCCTAAAAAGAATGTTATTACAAACGCATTAACATAATATTACCTCTAAATTAATTTTATCATTATATTATTAAAAACAAAAGAAATAGTTTAGTATTTTACATATAATGTGATAAAATACTATTAGGAAGTGAAACTATGGAAAAACAAAAAACAATTGTATTTAAAGCAAGTGATAATATTAAAGATAAAATGATTGATTATTATGATTTACTTAGAAGAGATAATACTCCACCTTACGCATTATTTCAAGCTGAAGAAGGTGGCACTATTATAACAATGTATGAAAGTGGTAAAGTTATGTTTCAAGGGATTAGTGCTGATATAGATGCTAATATGTGGAAAGATCAAGAAATGCATTTAAATAATAGAAATATAGATTCTGAACTTAAAGTAAAAGAAGATAAAGTTGATGACAAAACTTACTATTATTATGATGCAATTGGTAGTGATGAAGTTGGTACTGGAGACTTCTTTGGGCCTATAGTAGTTTCTTCAACACTTGTAAATAAAGATACAAGAAAATTATTAGAGGATATGCATATAATGGATTCGAAAAAAATGACTGATGAAAAAATACTTAGATGTGCCCCTATTCTAATGCAAAAGATACCTTATGTAACATTCACTCTTTCTAATAGTAAGTTTAATGAATGGACTAGAAAAGGTTTCAACATGAATAAAATAAAGGCAATATTACATAATAAAGTCTTATATGAACTTTCTAATAAAGGAATACCATATCATAAAATAATTATTGATCAGTTTACTTCTCCAAGAAGTTATTTCAGTTATTTAAAACAAGAAAACATTAATGAAAAAGTAACTAAAATTACATTCTTAACAAAAGGTGAAAGTAAACATTTAAGTGTTGCGGCTGCTTCTGTTATAAGTAGATATATGTTCTTAAAAGAAATGGACAAATTAAGTGAAAAATATAATATGACATTATTAAAAGGTGCATCTGATAAAGTAGATGAAGTTGGTAAAACATTTGTTAAGAAATATGGAAAAGAAGAACTAGAAAAAGTTGCTAAAGTAAACTTTAAGAACATGAAAAAAATCCTTGAATAAGGATTTTATTTTTTAATTAATTCAATTTGTTTATCTATTTCAGCATCATAACTTTTACTTTTATCTTCAGTATAATTTGGCAGTATACAATTAACTCCATCTAAACTGAAAATTGCTGTATCAGATAAATAATTTGCTCTATCCAAAACATTATTTTCTTTTTCAATAATTGTACTTAGAATTGGAGTAATTCCTAAAATATTTTCGGGATCTCCTTTTATTAGCAATGAGTAAAATCTTCTTAATTCTTTGATATAATTTTTATCTTTTTTAAGAGAATCTATCATTTTTAATAATTCTCTATTAAGATTATCTAATACTTCTGAATTATCTTTTAAATTAATATTTAGTGTAATATCACCTATAACATTAGTATATGTTCTATATAATAATATTATAAATCTACTTATCCTTAATTGATTTAATGTGCCTTTATTTGCTTTAGAGGCCATTTGTATTTGTGATTTAACAGTATCTTTAATACCACTACCAATAGTTTTATCCTCATTAGCGGTGTATTCATCACATATTCTTATTAACTTTTCATCTGTAGTTTCCTTCATATTTCCTCCATTATGCATATTTAGGTTTTAATGTTCTTTCTGTATTTATAGGTTCATAATTCTCTTCATTACCATATAATTCATCATACTTTGACTTTACTTTTTCTTTTGCATTTTTAAATTTATTTTTAAGTTTATTTATTAATCCCTTATTTCCTGAAGAAAAACTTCTTGTAAATAATCTTTTTCTTGGTGAAGGATCTTTCTTTGAGAATTTAGAAAAATCATAATCTTCAGTATCCTCTAAATCTGGCATTTCATCATTCTCTAATTTTTCAATTCTTTTAGCTTCTTTTTCTAAATCAGTATCTGTTGGTTCATACATTGGAAAAGATTTCTTTTCAGTATCACTTCCATTAAATTTAGTAAAATCTTCTTCCTCATCATCATCTAAGTCAGGAAGTTCATCTTCTCCAGGGAATGGTTTTTTTGATGACTCTTCTTCTACTTCAGGTGCAGCAATACCTAATAAAGTACCAAATTTTTCTTTTATTTCTTTTTCAAGTTCTTTAGTTGGATTATCTCTATATTGTAAATAGTATGGTTTAATTGCATAAAAATTATCCACTATTGGTTTCATTCCCTTACAAAATTCCATTCTATCTTGAAGAGATGCTCCATTAGTTACCATATTATTGTAAGTAACTAAGTCTTCTTCATTCTTTTTAATATAAGATTGTAATAAATTATACATATTAATTAATAATTCATAATTCATATTATTCACTCCCTTTTATGAAATGATATTATAACACATTTGCCCCTAAAATACAACTACTTGTCACTTAGTTTCTTAATATTATCAAGTATTTGTATTGCTTCAATTGGTGTTACTTCATAAGGGTTTATTGTTTTAATATAGTTTCTTAGTTCATCTTCATGTATATCTAAATCTAATTCATATTGTTTTACTTTTTTGTTTGAGCCTTTATCATTACTTTCAAACATATCAAGTAATTCTTGTGCTTTTTTTATTACTTCTTTTGGAAGAGATGCTAGTTTAGCAACATTAATTCCATAACTTTTATCAACAGAACCATCTAATACTTTATGTAAAAATGTTATATCTCCTTCATTTTCATCTATTGTAACATGTACATTTTTAATATCTGGAAGCATGTTTTCCATTGATGTTAATTCATGATAATGAGTTGAAAACAATGTTTTACATTTAATATTATTAGATATATATTCTATTATTGAACCAGCTAAAGACATACCATCATATGTAGAAGTACCTCTTCCTAATTCATCAAATAATATTAAACTATTTACAGTTGCATTTTTAAGAGCATTAGCTGATTCTTTCATTTCAACCATAAATGTACTCTCTCCACCAACTAAATCATCAGAGGCACCAATACGTGTAAATATCTTGTCAAATATAGGCATATTAGCCTTTTTAACAGGCACATAAGAACCAATTTGATTAAGTACTACTAAGATACCAAGTTCTCTCATATATGTTGATTTACCACTCATATTAGGTCCAGTTATTATTAATATATTTATTCCATTTTGCATTATTATATCATTTGGAATGTATTCACTTTCAATAACACTTTCAACTACTGGATGTCTTCCACTATCTATATCTACAATATGTTCTTCATTAATATTTGGTCTTACAAATCTATTTTCTTCAGCAATAGTTGCAAAGCATTGCATAACATCATAATATGCTATTTTAGCAGCAACTTTTTGAAGCATGGAAATATAATTCTTAATTTCATCCTTTATATTGCAAAATACATCATATTCTAAATTATTAACTCTTTCTTCCGCATTTAGAATCATATTTTCTTTTTCTTTTAATAATGGAGTTATGAATCTTTCACTATTAGATATTGTTTGTTTTCTATCATATCCAAACTCACTTTTAATTAACGATAATTGTCCTTTAGGTACTTCTATATAGTATCCAAATACTTTATTAAATCCAATCTTAAGACTTTTAATTCCTGTTCTTCCTCTCTCTTCACTTTCAAATTTAGAAATAAAATCTTTACCATTTTTCTTTATACTTCTAAGTTCATCTATTTCACTATTATATCCAGTTTTAATTATGTTTCCTTCTTTTATTGTAATTGGAGCATCCTCATCAATTGATATTTCTAATAATTTTAATAATTCATCAAATGTATCAAGTGACTCTAAACCAAGCGTAGTTAGTATATTATTAATATCAGGTAATACTTTAATACTTGTTTTTAACTGTAGCATATCTCTTGCATTAAGATTTGAACATATTACTTTACCAGTTAATCTTTCTAAATCATATATTTGATATAATAGTTCTCTTAATTCACTTTTAAGAAGAAATTCATTTATTAGCTTTTCTACTAAATTATGTCTACTTTCAATTTCATTCTTATCAATTGAAGGACTTATAATATAACTTTTCAAAAGTCTACTTCCCATAGCTGTCTTTGTTTTATCCATGAATCCAAGTAAACTATTGTTTCTGTCTTTTGTTCTCATTGTTTCAATAAGTTCTAAATTTCTAATGCATTCCTTATCAAGTTCTAAAAATAATTTAGAATCAATGTATTCTACTACTTGAATATGAGATAATTCTTGTTTTTCTTGGTCAGTTAAATAGTTCAATAATAGTGAAGCATTTTTAATAAGTTTCTCATCTTTAACATTATCAAATAAATCTTTTCTTTTATATATTTCATCATTATCATAAGTAGATACATAGATATTATAATTTGTTTTAAGTGTGTGTGATAATTCAATATCAAAACTAGAATTAACTACTAATTCTTTTATATTTAAATTAACTAGTTCACTTATTAATTTAACTTCATCATATGAAATTAATTTAACAAATATTTTACCTGTTAATATATCTGCATAACATAATGAATATATATATTTATTATCTGTAACACTCGCTATAAAATTAAAATCTTTTTCATTAATTAATGATGGGTCAGTTATTGTACCAGCACTTACTACTTGTATTACTTCTCTTTTAACAATTCCTTTTGCATATTTAGGATCTTCCATTTGTTCACATATTGCGACTTTATAGCCTTTTTCAATTAATCTTTGAACATAAACATTAACTGCATGATGAGGTACTCCACACATAGGGACTCTGTCATTTAATCCAGCATTCTTACCAGTAAGAGTTAATTCAAGCTCATGAGACGCTGTGATTGCATCATCAAAAAACATTTCATAGAAGTCTCCTAATCTATAAAATAGAATAACATCTTCATAATCTGTTTTAGTATTTAAGTATTCCTTCATCATAGGACTTACTGAATTAATATCTATTTCTTTTCTATTCATGACTACTCCAAAAACCCATTAATGATATTATTTTATCACATTTTATTTATAAATTATAGAATTATTATCAATTTCATATTATAATAAATACATCAGGAGGAATAATGAAAAAAAGTACTAAGAAGAAGTTATCTATAATAGTTAGTGTTAGTTTGATTTTAGCACCAATTAAAATAAAAGGTATCGAGTATAAAACTTTACCAATTGAAGCTATTAAGATAGAGAGTCAAGAATTAATAAGAAAAAGAAAGTAGACGATTGTCTACTTTTATAATTCATCACTATCTAAAATTATTGTAACCGGTCCATTATTTAAAATAGACACTTTCATATCTGCTCCGAATATTCCAGTTTCAACATGAACATATTTAGACAACTCTTCATTAAAATAATCATACAATTTAGTTGCTTCTTCACCCTTCATTGCACCCGTAAAAGAAGGTCTTCTTCCTTCACTAGAATTAGCATACAATGTAAATTGTGAAATACTTAACACATTACCATTTATATCTAAAATACTTTTATTCATTTTATCATTTTCATCTCTAAATACTCTTAAATATATAATTTTTTGTATCATTTTATTGATAATTCCTTTATTATCTTTATGAGTGAATCCAACTAGTAAAACATATCCTTCATCACATTTACCATTAATCTTATTGTTTATTTCAACACACCCATTTAAGCATCTTTGTAATATTATTCTCATCATTTCCCTCCTATAAAAAATTATTGTAATTATATACTTCACTACCAAATGTATTAGTTCCATAATTAAAGTAATTAATGGTTGCTTCTTTTGTATAGAAATGCTTTGCAATTTCAGTATAATCAAGTCCTTCTTTACTTAATGCTAATATTGCATATTGACTTGCTCCAAAGCGATGTCCATTTCTTAATTTTGAATTAATATTCACCCATGAAGTTGGAACATATAATTCTTGAGTATCTATTTCATTACCTTTTCTATCTAATATTTTATAATAACCTACATAACATCCATTCTTAATAGCACCTGAAGATGTAAAACTATCATATCTTGCATTTAATGGTAGTCCATCAACTGTAAGAGTCATTCCAGCAGTTGATTGTGCCGCTAATCTAGCTAAAAGAGCAACAATTCCATTATCATCAAGATATTCCTTTGAGAAACATTGTTTGACACTACTTGCTTGTATTTTATGGTCATTTTCATGCCTACTTGAAAAGACAGTTTGATATAGTCCATATGACCTAGCTATAATTGCAAATGATTTTAAAGATTCTATTAATTCATTTTCAGTTACTTCACCTTCTAAATATAATTTATAATAACTTTGAACAACGTGTTCTCCTGTTAATACACCTTCTACATATTGTTCTAATGGATATGGAGTACCTCTTGAATTACTCTCATTACCTTGTGTTACATAAATTAATGTATCAGTATTATATTTTATATTTTGATAATAAAAATCATTTATATTGTTAAGACTATAATCTACTGTAACATCATTTGAATTAGATTCCTGAATAGAAGAACTATTAGACATATTTGCAACTGCAGAATCGCCTTTAGTATTTATGCTTGATACTAAAGCAGTAATCGAAGTAACAGTTATTCCAGAAGCAATCAAAAATGATATTAGTTGTTTATATGGTATATTAATTATTTTTCCATTTTCAATATGATACTTATTATAAATCCTCTTTTCGTAATCCAATACTTTGTTTTTATACTCAGTATATTTCTCAGTTCCTTGTAATTGGTATAATCTATTATAAACAAATTTATAATTTTCAAAATCTTTTTCTACAGCATCATGTACTCTTTTTAATTTATATGTTTCTTCTTTTATTGCTTCTTTTTCTTTTTTATTATCAGATGCAAAAAAATCCCTTTTATATATTTTATATTGAGATTCTAATTTTATAAGTATAGTTTTAATATCATTTATTATTAATTCATACATAATAGTATTTTATCATAAAAAGCTTTTAAAAAATAGCAAAAAAGACACAAAATTATAATAATTAAGTGTCTAAAACTTTTTTAATTATTTAATAACAAAGTTAACTATTTTATTAGGAACAACTATTTCTTTAATTATTTCTTTTCCATCAATATACTTTATAATGTTTTCTTCTTTTTTAGCAAGTTCAAGAAGTTTTTCTTTTGATGTATCTATTTCAGTTTTAAAAGTAGCTCTTAATTTTCCATTAACTGAAACTGCTATATTAACAGTATCATTTATTAACTTAGATTCATTGTATGTAGGAAATACACTTTCATATAATGGTTTTCCTAAATTTAGCATTTCATTTAGTTCTTCTGTTATATGTGGTGCAATTGGATTAAGTAAGTGTATTAATGTTCTATATTCAAGAGATGTTATATTATTACATTCATCTAACTTATTTGTTAATATCATTAATGAAGAAACTGCCGTATTATAATTCATTGTAAGTATATCCTCTGTTACTTTCTTAATTGTTTGATTTAATAATATTTCATTACATTCTTGTATTTCATTTTTAACAATTACTTTATCTTTTAATCTACTTATTTTATCTAGAAATCTTTTGCATCCTTTTAATCCATTTTCACTCCAAGATGCATCTTTTTCATAATCTCCTATAAACATTTCATATGTTCTAAGAGCATCAGCTCCATATAATTTAACCATATCATCTGGATTTACAACATTTCCTTTTGATTTACTCATTTTTTCATTATTAGATCCAAGTATCATTCCATGAGATACTCTTTTTTTAAATGGTTCTTTATTTGGAACTAAACCAATATTATAAAGAAATTGATTCCAAAATCTTGCATATAATAGGTGTCTTGTTGCATGTTCCATACCACCATTATAGTAGTCAACCATACCCCAATAATTAAGTGCATCCTTACTTACAAATTCTTTATCATTTTTTGGATCCATATATCTTAAGAAATACCATGAAGAACCTGCCCAGTTTGGCATTGTGTCAGTTTCTCTTTTAGCCATTTTACCACATTTAGGACATTTAACATTAACCCATGAATCAATATTAGCAAGAGGACTTTCTCCTGTTTCAGTAGGTTCATATGCAGCAACATCAGGTAGAGTAACAGGTAACTCTTCATATGGAACACTTACCCATCCACAGTCTTCACAATATATCATTGGAATTGGCTCACCCCAAAATCTTTGCCTACTAAATATCCAATCTTGTAATCTATATGTTGTTTTCTTATTTCCAATTCCATTATTCTCTAAATAATCAATCATCTTTTCAATAGATTCTTTTTTATTTGTTATTCCATTAAGTACTCCAGAATTAATCATTTCCCCATCTTCAGTATAAGCACACTTTGAAATGTCTCCTCCTTTAATTACTTCAATAATTGGAATTCCAAATTTATTAGCGAATTCATAATCTCTTTCATCATGAGCAGGAACAGCCATTATTGCTCCAGTTCCATAGTTAGCAAGTACATAATCACTTATCCATATTTCTATTTTTTCATTATTAACAGGATTAATTGCCACAAGTCCATCTAATTTAACACCTGTTTTTTCTTTAGTCATGTCAGTTCTTTCAATTTCAGACTTCTCACGAGCTAGTTTTTGATATTCTTTTACTTCATCCATATTTTTAATTAGATTAGAATACTTTTCTAAATACTTATGTTCTGGACTCATTACCATGAATGTAACACCATATAAAGTATCTGGTCTAGTTGTAAATACTCTTAAATAATCATCTGTGTTATCTAATTTAAAATTAACTTCTGCTCCTACACTTTTACCTATCCAATTAGTTTGAGCAATTTTAATTTTCTCCATAAAATCTGTGTATTTAAGACCATCTAATAAACTCTCTGCATAATCGCTCATTCTAAGAATCCATTGTTCTTTTTCCTTCTTAGTTACTTTACTTCCACAACGTTCGCATACTCCACCTTCAGCGTCTTCATTTGATAAAACACTTTTACATGTTGGACACCAATTAACTTCTTTTTTACCCTTGTATGCCATCCCGTTTTCATAGAATTTTAAGAATTGCCATTGAGTCCATTTATAATAATCTGTGTCAGTTGTAGAATATTCCCTACTCCAATCAAAAGATATACCTAAACTTTCAATTTGACTTTTAAATGTTTTAATATTTTCTTCTACTGCTTTCTTTGGATGAATATGATTCTTTATTGCATATTGTTCAGCAGGTGCTCCAAAAGCATCCCAACCCATTGGAAATAATACGTTATATCCTTGCATTCTTTTCATTCTACTCATCGCATCAAGTGCTGTGTAACTCCTAACATGTCCTACATGAAGTCCACTTCCACTAGGATAAGGAAATTCTACTAAAATATAATATTTTTCTTTTTCGCTATCATTCTTTGCTTCAAAACATTTAGATTTTTTCCAAATCTCTTGCCATTTACTTTCTATTTTTTTTGTATTATTCATCTTTTACACTACCTTTCCTGTTATAATATCTTCCTAATATTTCATATAATGAATATGTAAGCACTAATACAGTAAGTAAACCAAATACTATTTGCCATATTAAACTATTAATATTTAAAACTAATACAGTTGTAAAAGATAATATAAATGAATTAATATATGCTATAGAATTAAGTAAATTCTTATATTTAACTTTTTTCATATCTAAATTATACCTATCAATAATAATTCTAACTTCATTTGATTTTTTTAATGCTTCATAGTCTTTTCTTTTTCTATTTATAAACACTTTATAAACAATAAGAATTACCAAAAAGATTCCAATAAAATCAATTAAACACTGCAAATAAATATTCATACATTCTCCTTTATAAATAAAAACTTTATAATTTAAGGGTGAGATTTCCCACGGTACCACCTTAATTCATAAAGTTTATGCATCTTTATACTTTTATAGCTGTAAGCATTATTTCTCTAAAGACAAGTTCAATAATAATTATTATTAGTTTACATCAATCACTAACTTTCTTGAAATAATTATTTATCTACTACTTCTTTTTCTTTGAAATCATATGTATTATACTATATTTCTGCCATATATTCAAGCAACTTCATAAACATTTTAACAAATACACTTTGAAGACCTTTATATTTTAGTTTTCTTATGTTAATTCTTTTTGTTTTAATATCATCATTACTAAATATTATTTTATCTATTTCTTCTTTCAATACTGTTTCTATTTTAGCATCTGTTATAATACCTTCTAAATCTTCATTTATAAGTCTCATTGCATTAATTTCAATATCTTTTCCTTTGCAATAAACAAGAATTTTACTAGATGTAGAAACATTATCAAATTCAATTATAAAATCATTATCATCTATAAATCTTCTATATGGAATATTATTTTCATTTTCAAATACTTGAACACCATCAGTGAATTTAGTATTTCTAAATCTAATAACATAATTTCTCTTTTCAGGTATTACTCCTAATTTTCCTTCAATTGGTGTTATTTGTACTGAATAATCATCTGCTTTATATACATATTGAATTTCAGTAGTGAAACTGAATCCTTCTTTGTACATGTTAGAACTTCCATCGTCTTCATATAATTTAAATACATTACTTCTACCAGGAAATACTTGAATTTCTAATTTGCTTGGACAAGATGTATCATTTAAACTAGCTGAATTTAATACTGCAAGTGGTATTATAGCTCCACTTGGTGCGAATACTGGATAATCTTCATCTTTATAGAATGTTGTATATCTTTTACCACCAACAAATTTTTTCCCTGTTTTAAAGTCATACCATATACCAGCAGGCAAGAATATTTTTTGAACAACTCTACTCATTATTGAATCTTTACCATCAGTAATAGGCGCTACAAAAAGTTCTGTTCCAAAATAGAATTCATTTTTATATAATGGTTCATCATATGTTTCTGGATATTTATAATATAATGGTTGAATTAATGGACTTCCCATAGTTGAATATTTTTTTGCTTCACTATAAATATAAGGAATTAATCTATGTCTAATTCGAATATAATCTCCAACTATTTTATATGTTTTCGCATCCCATTTCCATGGCTCTCTTTTATAATACTTTCCAGAGTCACTAGATAATCTGAATATTGGACTATATACTCCTAATTGAACATATCTCATATAAAGTTCTGAGTCTTCAACTCCACCTTTATATCCACCTATATCATGGCTCCACCAAGATACACCTATATTAGCAGCTGTTGCATTAAAGAACGGAAGTAGTTTTAATGTTTTCCAACTTACAATTGTATTACCAGAATATAATGCTCCATATGTATGAGGACATATTCCATTATTTCTTGATAATATAAAGTTTCTTTTATCTTTATATTTTGAAAAATTATTAAATAAGAAATAATTCATTGTATAATCTTTAAGTTTATTGTTTTTATTATTATCATCTACCCAAAAGAAATCAACACCTTTTTCAAGTAATGGACTTATCATTGATTTAATAAACGCATCAGCAAGTTTACTTTCATATATATTTAATATTACACACTTTCCTTGTTCTTTTTCATATAGTTTACTAAATAGCGGATAATTTTCTTCTTCTGTACTAATAAGTCCATCTGTTTTAATATTAAGTCCTAATTTAATATTTGATTTATGCAAATAGTCAGTAAATTCAGGAGGATTTGGAAATACCTCTTTATTAAATGTAAAACTTATATTAGAGTTCTTATTCTTATTTCTTGCATATTCTCCTAACATAAGAACAGAAAGTGGTATACCATATTTCTTAAATTCATTTATTATTACTTTTAAATCATTTTCATTATAATTCTCATTCTTACTCCACCATACACCTAATGCATATCTAGGAATTAATGGAGGTAGTCCAGTAAGATTAAAGTAATCTTTAAGTCCAACTCCAAAATCATTATTATAGATAAATAAATATGTATCTATATTTTTATAGTTAGGAGCAATTATATTACCATATTTATTTAGGATTGGTGTTCTTGAGTCATCAAATGATGTGAACCCATCTAAACTAAACAATCCTTTTTCATAATTAGCTTTTCCTTTAGAATCATCTAAACTATAGCTTGTACCCATAAAATTTCTTACTTCAGGATGATTAAAATACCATATTTTATCGGTATTATTAATCATTATTTTAAGATTTTGATCAGGTAAAAATTTAGTTCCTACAAATGGTTTATCTTTATTGTATTCAAGTATAAAATTATTACTTTTAATTATTAATACACTACTATCTTCTTGAACTGTAAATACTGGAGAAGCAAAACTTCTATTTCTTGCAAAGAATGTTGGATAATCACTAAATGATCCTGTTTCACTATATTCAAGGCGAATTAAAACAT
>CAYVZW010000010.1:0-19974 GCA_964456325.1 uncultured Clostridium sp.
TAGATATCCCAGTTCGAAAACTTGAATGTTGTTCTGGTGATCTTGCTGATTTAAAAGTAAAATCATGTGATATTGAAGCATGGAGTCCAAGACAAGAAAAATTCTTTGAAGTTGGAAGTTGTTCTACTTTAGGAGATGCTCAAGCAAGAAGGCTCGGAATAAGAGCTAAAGGTGAAAATGGCAATTATTTTGTCCATACATTAAATAATACAGTGCTTGCTAACACTAGAGCGATTATTGCATTCTTAGAAAATAATTATAATGAAGATGGAAGTATAAGTATTCCTGAAGTATTAAGACCTTATATGGGTGGTAAAAAAGAATTGAAATAGAGGGGTTCTTTAAGGAGAACCATGTTAAGTAAAGAAGAGTTATTAAGTGATATTCAAAAAATGAAAAGTTATATGACTAAACATAACTCTTTTTCTATGACTTCTAGATATATGCATGACTATAACTTTTTATGTAAACTTGCTTACTATTATTATGGAATAGTTCCATCTTACGAAGGAATAATTAATGACTTGGACACTTATCAAATGAAAATTAAAAAAGATAGTAAAAAAGTAAAAAATAATTGGTTTAATAAAATAAGACTTGATCATCCATTATATTTAACTACAACCACGAATTTTTGTGAAATGTTTAATAAATGTAATTATGTTGATATACCATTTATGAATGGCCAAGAAACATTTAATATGAGTGAAACTAAAGAAATATTATTAGATTATTATAGTATGTTTGATGAAAGAACATTCAATATTGTTAAAAAAGCTTTAAATGAAATAGTGCTAACAAACTCTCCTTTATTAGGAGAACAAGAGGGTGGGTTAAGTAATCACATTATTTTACTTGATAAGTCTTATATAATTTTAGCAAAAGATATTGATTCATCTTATTTAAGATGTTTCGCTCATGAACTCGGTCATGCAGTTGAAAGAACTAAATATGAAGTTAGAGACCAAAAAGCATTATTTATAGATAATGACTTTATGTTAGAAGTTCCGGCTATATTTTATGAATATGAGTTTTCGGAGTACTTAAAGAAAAATAGAATAGGTTATACTGATGCATTAGTTAATGATAATAGGGATATTTCGATAGTCAATAATTATTCTAAAATGTACAAAGAAGCAACAAGTTATAGTAGATATAACTTGGGTGACGATGGAACCGTATTAGTGATGCTTCCAAATGGAATGTATTGTAAATACTACTTAGATTTATTTATTACAAGAGGTATTGGCACTATTATTGCACTTCATTTATGCGGGATGTATGAAAACGATAGAGAAAACTTTGATAAAAAATTTAATGATTTTTTAAGTAATAGAAAAGAAACAAGTACTACTGATAAAATAATTAAGTTAGGGTTTGATTTAGATGAATTTGAAAGCTGTGATTTAATAAAGGATAGAGTATATAAATTAACAAACAATGCAAAAAAAAGATTTAATATAAATGTGTAGGGGGATTTATGAATACAAATAAAGATATTGTTAAAAAGGAACTAGACTATATAATACTTTGTATTGGTGTGTGTATAAATGTGAAAGATTATGCTGAATTAATGTTTGAGTACAATTGTTTAAGCATGTTATATGAACATTTAACTGGTATTAAAACACCAATTCCTAGTAGTAAACTTTTATCAGATGATTCATTACAAGAATATATTGATAATTATGAAGAACAGAATAATCGTGAAATTGTGGATAGATTTGAAAATGAAAAAGATTTCATTTGTCAGGTAATTCATAATTACAATAGTGAGTTTGAAGGATGTGATACAGAAGCGGAATTTAGTCCTAAAAACCAAAGAATATATTCAGAAGAAGAAGCCAAAATAATAATTTTATCATTCTTTAAAACATACGATAAAAGGATATATGATACTGTATCATCAATTATAGATAATAATCAAATACAAACTGGAATTAAAAATACTTACGTGAAATCTACTGAGGAATCAATATTCTTTTCTATAATTGACGCGATTAGTTCTTTAAAACAAGATGATTATGAGAATAAATCTTTAACCATATTTTTAAAAAAAGTAGAATCAATAATAAAAAAGTTGAATTCTGCTACGGAAGTTAGTAATGAAGAGTATTATAAAAGTGCTGAAAAACTGCTTAAATTCTACAGTAGACTTAAAACAAAAGAAGGTATTATAAAACAAGAAATATGTTTAGATGATCCACCTGTTTTAGTCGCTACTGCATTTCCATGTAATAAACTAAAGAAAAGTTATTTATTAGTTGATAATGGAACAATTGATACTGAAACACTTATTAGTATTGTTCATGAATTAGGTCATGCTGTTGAAGAAAGTCTTGTCATATTCAATAATCCTTTAAGAGAAGAATATGATTCACTATACTTAGCCGAAGTACCATCTACTTTTTTTGAATTAGAGTTTATAAAATACTTAATGAAAAACAATATTGATTATGATGTAGCAAATGACTATTTAAACAATTATTATTTAGACATCTATGATCATTTTAATACATTATTAGATACAAAAGGAGCTACTTTAGTTCCAAATAATTATGGTGAACAAGTAGCTTATTGTAAAGATAATGAACTATTCTTTATTGATTTAAAACAAAGAATACTTTATGGATTTGATTCTTATATTTCTCTTGTGTTAAGTGAATTACATAAGAATGATGAGTGTGGATTTTATGATAAGTTTATCAAATTTCTAGAATTGAGAGAAGATTTAAGTACATCACAATTATTAGAACAAATTGGAGTATCGGAGAGTGACTTTATCACTCTTCCATTCAGTAGAATGTCTATAGTTAAAAAATATACTAGTTAATGAACTAAAACATATACTTAAATATGAAGAATTATTTTACTTATTTATGTATATGTTTTTTTGCAATATTTGGTTTTCTTTATATGAATAGAGTTATAGAACTATCTAAAAGTAATGATATTATACTTAAACAAATTAATGATTATAAGTCAACTAATGATTATAAATGCAATGAAGGCTATATTAATGAATATGGTATTGTTCTAGGTATTAATGGGAAAACAATTAATACGATGAAAAGTTATACAAATATGAAAGGTAATGGATTTAAAGAAGAACTTATTGAATATGATGTAGATTCATGTGTGACAAGTGCTTCAAATAACATGGATAGATATATTCTAGGGTGTAATCCATCAAAAAATAGTATTAGTATAGTTATAGATATAGATAGTGGTAAATATTATGAACAAATGGTAAGTATTTTTAGTAATAATAATTTAGATGTAGGATTACTAATAAATAATAGTTTTTTAGAAGATAACTTATTAAATTTAAATTATTATGATAACTTTTTATTTAAAGGTAGCAATGATAAGGATTTTAAACTACTATATGAAAATATTAAAAAGATAAATGCATCAAGTATATATTGTGTTAAAACAAATGATTATGATACTTTAGAAATATGCAATAAGTATAATCTAAGTAGTATACTTTTAACAAATGAAATTAATAAGAACTTACTTTATAATATTAAAAAACCTCTTAATAAAGGTGACATTATCTTTATTAAAGAGAATATGTTTAATTTAAATGAATTATCTTCCACTATTAAATATATTAAAAGTAGAGGAATAAATATTATTTCTATGAGTGAGTTATCTTCTTAATATTAATTTAGATGAATCATTTACTGATTCTTCAGTTATTTCAACTTCTTTTAAATCCGAACTTGAATATATTTCATATTCAGCATCCTCTAATATCGAGGTAAAAACATTTTTAAGTCCTCTTGCTCCAGAATTGTATGTTAACGCTTTCTTAGCAATTTCTTCAGCAGCAGCATTATTTAATATTAAATTAATTCCAAGAAGTGAATACAATAATTTCCTTGATGCATAAGCACTTTCTTTTGATTCCAATAAAATTCTTTTAAGAGATTCTGTATCATCTAAGTTATTTAAAGGAATTATCTTACCTCTTCCAATAAATTCTTTAACCATTCCATATTTAAATAAATTTTCAGGTGTATATACTTTTTTAATATCCTTAATAATTCCTTTTTTAGTTACATCTTGGCCAAAACCCATTGTACCATTATTTTCCGCATATTCTTCAATTCCAGAATATGCACCTAAAAAAGCAAACGTAATAGTTGAAGTATCAAGTTCTACAATGTCTGTAAAACTTTTTGAACTAGAAACATTTATAGGATATTTTTGACCGCACATCATAGTTAAAAATGAATTTTGGACATCTTTAGTAACTGCTTCAGATACTGTATTTGAAATTGCTCTTTTATCAATTTCATCTACTACTATTATTCCTCTTTGTGCTAAAGTTGGATTGTTTTCAGATACTCTTAATAAGTTCTTTAGTATTTCATCTGTACTTTGTCCAACATATCCTTCTGCTGTATATCTTAATGCGTCTTCAAATACAATAGGGACATTTAAGTATGATGCGATGGTTCTAAATATTTTGGTTTTTCCTACACCAGTAGGTCCACACAAAAAGAATATTTCTTTTTCATCCTTTATTTCTTCACGCATTTTAGGATTGTTCTCTATTATTGAACCAATTCTTTGATTTTTAGCTATACCAGTTGCAATAGATCTAACAGCTTCATCTTGACAAATAACGCTTTTAGTAATATGTTCAAATAATTTATTAGAAGGACATACTTCTAATTTAGGAATAATTATATTAGGAGTCTCAGTTAGTTCATCTTTTGTTTTACTAACAGCTTCATTTATGAATTCTCCGTCTTTTAGCTTGTAATAATTTGCTTCTAACATTTGATTAAAACCATCATAACTAGATGGATCTATTCTTGCATATGTTCTATAATTATCTTTTGTTGCTAGTGTTATTATTCTAACATCTGTATCAGTGTACAATTGAAGAATATTGTAATTCAATAATAATTTATCATAAAATTCTTCTATTAATTTTTCACTTTTTTCTTTACTTAAGCCATTATAGTATGGAAATGCATAAACATATTCTTCATTCAAATCGCTTATGCTTTCAATATAAGGTGTTTCTATTCCATCATCATCAACGAATACTTTACTACCAAACATATCTCTCTCATATCCTGTATACACATCATATGGTTCATATGAATACAAAGTAATATCTTTATCGGTTTCATCATCTGATTTTTCAGCAGTTCTTTTGTAAATGAAAGCAAGAGCTCTTTTTTGCATATTAATTCTCCTTGTGTACCCTTTTACTCTTTTTAAAACTTAATATTTATTATATATAATTATAGATTCATAGTCAATAATTAATTAAAATTTATTTGATATATTTTATATATAAAAAAATAATACTATTTTCTAGTACTATTCTTTGCTTAAACTATATATTCCTTTGTCTGTTAAAAAATACAATATATTATCAATTTCTCCTAAATATAAATTAAAAATTGCTCCATCTTTATTAGTATAATTAATTTTATTGCCATTTATATCATAGATATCATATAAGTAATTACTTTCATTTGTTGACTTATATGCTGCGATTACTAAATCATTAATTGTAAGTGGATTCCAATAATCAATTTCTGATATTTTTTGACAATTCACATTATATATATATCTATTTCCATTTTCTTCCATTACAGCTAAATTCTGATATACATAAATTATTTTTGAATTATCCATACTATTACATTTAAAAGATGATGATTGTTTTCCATTATTAACAATAAAGTATCCATCATTGTTTTTGAATGTTGCTTCTTCATATTTCGTATCACTATTAATTAATGTGTTTTCAAAATTTACGATAGTTTCGCCATTTAAATTAATTGCTCCGCACATAGTTTTATCTTCTTTTTTACATAATGTTATATAAGTATCTTTAAATGTTGATCCTATATTAATCTGAATATATTTGAAACTATCTTTTAATAATTCTTTACCATCTAAATCATATACTTTTAATATATCATTAGTATTTTGAATATACATATAGTTATTTATATAATATATATTATATGGTTCCTCTTCATCGACTTCCTCTTCCACATAATAGGACAAGGACTCTACTTTTTGAAGATTCATGTCTTTATCTACATAATAGAAAATTTCTTTTGCTTGAGAATCTTGAAGAAGTATCATATTATTTTCAAAGTATTCATCATTGTAGTTATTTAATCCAATAATATCATGAATACCACTACTACTCATATTTATTGTCTTTTCTTTTATACCTTCTAAAGAATAGAAGTTTATTGCTTTTATATAATTATCATTATCATATTGATATGTGTAGAACTTTTTAAGAATAGATGAGTATGATATTGATTCTTCTTTACTATAGTTAAAATCTACTATTGTTTTATTATCTTTATTTATTATTCCATATAGATCATGTTTTTTTATAATAATATAGGTATCGTTATCTATACTAAATGTCGTATAAGGTTTGTATTCTGTATATTCTCCTGAATCTAAACTTGTAAAATAGTCAGGTTCATAATCAAAAGGAATGATTGTATTTCCATTTGTATCAATAACACCAACTTTATCATTTTTATTTGCTATTAGTAAATTGCTATTTGGTATTATTTGAATATAGTTATATATAGTATCTATTACTTTTTCTCCTTCTAAAGTATATAGACCATATTTAGATTCTTCATTCATTACTGTAAAATATTTGTTAGAAATATTGATTATGGAAAGATTTTTATCATAAAATAAATTGTTATTTAAGCTCAAAAACCCGCTTATACTTGTGTCAGTATAAATTTCATACCCAACAATATTTCCACTTTCATCATTTGCAGCGTAAGAAGTATAGTTAAGAGGCAACTTATTTGATTCATCAAATGGTACGCTTTCAGTATTATTCAAGTTAAATACGTATAGATTATTGTATTGTCCTATACCACTAACAAATAGCAAGTTATTTTTTTTAGCAGTTGATGTAGCACTACCTATCATATTAGTTTTTACGTCTATTGTTCCCGCTTTTTCTAAAATATAATTATTTGATTGAAAAAAACTTTTCCCATTTTTAAAGTATTTTATTATGTAGTAACTTCCAAAACACAGTAATGCAATTCCAACTACAACAAGCATTATAATAATTATTCTTTTTTTGTTATTTTTCATATTTTACTCTCCTATAATTAAATTATACTCTGTATATAAATGGTGTCAACAAATAAAAAATGAAATTATGAAAAAAAATTGTTAACATAATGAAATAATTATGATAATATATTTATATGAAGGAGGAGTTATGTACGATTATGGTTATACGAATGGTTATGGTTCATCTAGTTCACTTAGTAGTACTTTAAATACAATGGGTATTTGGGGAATCATTGCTTTAGTAATTGCTATTATTGGTGGTATATGTTTATATTTCACAGTATTCTCTGCTAAGAATGAAAAAACATACAAAGGATTCATGGCAAAATTATATGATTTTGTTAAATTCAAGAAAATGTTTATTACAACATTCTTAAAAGTAGTTTATTTGATAATTACAATCTTTATTACTTTAGCATCATTTGGATTAATATCAACATCATTCTTGGCATTTGTATTATTTCTAGTAATTGGAAATATTGTAAATAGAGTAATATTTGAATTTTCATTAGTTATTCTTGGAATATATGAAAATACTACTGAAATGAATAAGAAATTAAAGTAATTACTCATTTCTATTAAAAGAGGTTAACTCTCTTTTTTTATGTTTTTCTTGTTATTTTTTTAATTTATATATATAATTATTACATAAGGATGTGATACAAATGAGTAAAATAATGTATAAAGTTAAAGCAATAACTAAAGGAAACTATAAAGCATTTAATAAAACTATTAAAGAAGTACATAATAAGACTAATAAACCTACTGTGCTTATATTCTTTGATGTAGTATGGTGTCTTCTAAGATATGGAGCAGGTCATAATGATTATAGAGTATTTGCTTTTTATGACTTGAATTCTAAACAGAGAGATACTTATTTAACAAGATTTAGAAATAAAAAAATAATTGATGAGTTAAATGATTCATCATATTCAGAATATTTTGATAATAAAGCAGTATTTAATAAAAAGTTCAAAAAGTATTTAAATAGAGATGCTTATGATATTAAAGATTTGGATTTAAAAGAGTTTGAAGAAGTAGTTAAAAAACATCCAATATTATTTTGTAAACCATATAATGGAGACTCTGGAAGAGGAATTGAAAGACTTAACGTTAGTGATTTTAAAAGCCCTGCTTTCATGAAAAAATATATTGAAGAAAAAAATATTGGTGTTTTGGAAGAAGTGCTTATTCAAGATAAAAAGATGGCTAAAGTTAATCCAAATGCAGTTAACTGTATGAGACTTGTCACTGTATTAAATGGGGATGATGTTGACTTACTATATGGTGTTGTTAAGTTTGGTATAACAACTGATTATGTAGACAACATGGGTAGGGGAGGATCTGCTTCTGGACCTATTGACATAAAAACTGGTAAAGTCCTTTATGATTTAAAAGATATGCATGGTAAAGTATTTAGTGAACATCCAACTAGTCATATTAAATTTATTGGATTTCAAATTCCAAAATTTAAAGAGGCGGTTGCTTTAGTAAAAGAAGCTGCTAAAGAAATACCTGAAGTTAGACAAGTAGGATGGGATGTAGCAATTACTGAAAAGGGTCCTGCTATAGTTGAAGGGAATAACTGGACTGATTATATGTTTTCACAATTGCCCGAACACACAAAAGATAAAGTTGGATTAATGCCATATTATAGAAAAATATTAAATAAGAGAAGTTAAATCATATTTTTAAACTTCTCTCTATTTTTTATTGTGGAATTATTAAGTAGGGAAGAGGCTCTTAATAATGTTACTGGTCCATGTTTAGTATATATTTTATCTATTGCATTTGTGTATTTTGTATCATTTGTATTTTTATCAAATAAACTCAATTGTTTACTTTTTTTAGGAAGAAATTTAGTATATGCTATAGTCACTTTTCTAATAGGTAAATCTTCTATATTAGATTCATAAATATACTTAAATACTTCTAATATTTTATCTATTTCATCAGTACCATCAATTCTTATTGAATTATGAAACCCTTTGTTTAATTCTCTTGAATATTTAATAGCTAAATAAACACTACATGTTATTTTATTTGAACTTCTAAGTTTACGACAAAGCATATCAGTCATTTCTCTTACTATTAAGAATGCTTCTTCTTTATTATAATCTCTTACTAATATTTGACTCATACTCATTGATTTTTCTTTTTCTTCTTTATTTAATTCCTGAACTGTTTTAAAATCTATTCCATTTGCTTTGCACCATATATCGTTACCGGCTACATTACCAAATCTTTTTATATAAAAACTTCTACTATATTTAAAAATATCTTTTAATTTAAAAATACCTAAATCATTTAAATGCTTCTCATAATTGTAACCAATACCACATATTTTAGAAATAGGCGTTATTTCTTGTAATTTTTTAGATACATCTTCATATGTCCATTTTGATATAAAGTCTTTATTATGTTTTGCTTCAGTATCCATCGCAACTTTGCAAAGAAACATATTAGGCCCAATACCACAAGTGGAAGTAAGTCCTGTTTTTTCTTTTATTGTAGACATTATTTTAAGAGCTAATTCATAATCTGTCATATTATAATAGTTTAAATAATTGGTTACGTCTAAGAATGCTTCATCTATAGAGAATACAAAGATGTCTTCTTCGCTAACAAAACTTTTATATATTTCTATTACTTTATGACTATATTCTTCATACAAATGCATTCTAGGTTTAGCATATATTATATTTATATTTTTAGGTAAAGTAAAAACTCTACTTCTAGATTCTACACCTAAACTTCTTAAATATGGAGTTGCAGCTAAAGTCATCGCACCATTTCCTCTAGATATATCTGCTACAACTAGAGGTACTTTAAATGGATCAAGTCCTCTATTTACGCATTCTACTGAAGCAAAGAAACTTTTCAAATCAATACATATAATATTTTCCATTTGCAAACACACTTTCGTATTTATTATAACACACATATGTTCGATGTCAATACGCAAACAAAAAAGTAGTGTGAACTACTTTAATATTAGTCTAACTTCTTTGTGTAATTTTCTCCTTTTGATGATACCATTACTACAAAATCTGTTGCAACACTTGCATTTCTAAACTCTTGATCATTAGGACCTTTAATTAATAAATCAATTACTGCTTGTATTTTATTTCCATAAACTCCATATTTATTAACATAATCATTTTCTGTACGTCTTTTTTCTATCATCTTTCCTCCGTAATAACCAGCACATCCATATGCTGTGCCATGGACGAATGTTTCATTAGCGCCTTCTATGGCATTAACTCCATAATAAAGTGTTGTGTCTGATATTGGAAAACCTATTAATTGTGCATTATGTATTCTGTCATCCATAGTATCTTGTTTAATTCCATCCATTGCTGCATAAGTTGATTTAATTGATGTATCAATATGAATATTATCAATATATACTTCATAATCACTTGGAAGTCCATCTGTATTTATTGTTAAATATAAGAATTTATCTGAAGTAATTCTCCATTCTCTTTTAGTACTAGAATCACATGAGAATTCAGCTATAATTTTCCATGTTTCTCCTGGAACGTTTAATTCTTGAGTAAGTCCATATGATAGTAACTCATTTCCACTATTAGATACATTTGAATCAACAATATCATAGTTTTCTTTAGCTGCTAATTCATGCCCAAAACATCCAGTTAATAAAGTTGCTGATAGTGCAGTAGCCCCAATAATTAACCCACCTTTCAAACTTAGTTTTTTAATTTTATCATTTAATTTATTTGACATATTTCCCCCAATCAAATTGATTATTATATTAGCATAATAAAAGACTTAAGTCAATTATTTCTTAAGTCTAAACTGTAGTACATTATTACACTTGGATTTGTCTTTTTTAATATTCATTTTTGATATAAATGCTTTTACTGAATTTTCTCTTGAACTAGGATATAATCTATCTTCTGACATAATAGATTTACATATATGATTTACTGTTACTTCATTACTTTTTTCAAATCTTGCAAATGCATAAGCACGTTCTAATATGCCGAGAACTAATCTTGGATTGTTTGCTTTGTCTTTATAATCTCTAAATGAATTTTTAGTTGCTTCAATTAATCCTTCAATTAATTTTTCTCTTTCTGACTCATCAAATTCCACTTTTAAATTACTAACACCATTATAATCATCTATTCTTGAATCAATTATTTTAAATAGGGTATTGTTATCAGGTTCTTTAATACTTACTTTAGATAATCTTGTTTTAAACGCAGCATCAGGTTCTATAATACTTGCATACTCTTCATTAGTAGAAGCACCTATAATTCTAACGTCCCCTCTATCTAAATATGGTTTTAATATTTCGGAAACACTATTATCAGAATTCTCTGCTTTACCAGCATTCATTGTTTGATGTAGTTCATCTATAAATAATACTATGTTTTTATCTCCTTTAATTTCTTTTAGAATTGATTCCATTTTCTTTTCTAATTCACCAACATATTTAGTACCTGATGTTAAAGTAGAAGCATTTATTTTATATATTTTAATTCCTTTTAGTTCTTCACATACAAGTCCATTTTGAATTCTATAACATAATCCTTCAACTAATGCAGTTTTACCAACACCAGCTTCACCAGTTATAACAATTGATTTATCATTTTTAGGATATAGTAATATAACTTCCATTTCATCTAATTCTTTATCTCTTCCAATTGATGGGTTAGTATAATAGGTAACTTCATTCATAAGACTACTATATTTATTTAAATTAGGGGTGTTTTTATTCTTGAAAACTTCTGCGATAGCTTCATGATCTTCATTTTCATTTTCTTCTTCATTCTCTTCTGTTTTGTTTATACAGCTAGGAATACCTTTTTTAAATAAATCCTCTCTAAAAATAGTAAAGTTTATATCTTCTAAAGATTTATTATCTATAATAGTAAACTTGCAAAACGTTTCTTTAGGTAACTCTTCAATAAATAACTCAACATTCTTTTTAGTAGTAGGTACCCCATTAATAGTGGATATTCTAGTCATATTATGTAATTTAATTTTTCTACCTTCTTCTGCATGTATAACTGGAACATTTAATGCACAGTCATCATTTTGAATACCAAAATATAAAGCACCATTATCGAATATTAAACTAATGCCATTTGAAAAATAGTATTCTTTTATATTTTGAAAATCATCCTCATTATATTCAACATTATGTTTATTCAATATTTCTTTTTCTCTATCAAATATAAATTCTGAATAATCTTTTAACACATCAGAATCAAACAAATCATCTATTCCAAATTCATAACCTAAAATATCTTCAACAATTTCATAATAAGTAGTTAACATATAGTCAAAGAATATTTCAGGATTTATATCCGCAACAGATAGTGTTCCTTCAGGTATTTTATAATTACTATTAAGTGAATTCATTATGTTAATAATCATGTCACTTAAGTCATAATCATTAAATGATTCAGCAAGTTCAATAGAGTCAACTATTTCAAATGGATAATCTTCTTTTTTACATAACCCTGTAAGTGATTCACATTTAATATCATAGTTTCCAAATATTGTTTTAATTTCTTTGCTTGCATATAATCCAGCCATAAAGAAGGCAAGAGATAAGATATCACTTTTTTCAGTTAACTTCTCTTCAAAATCTATGCCTGATTCATCTTTCATTTTTATTATAATTGTATTATGGTTCAAATAATCAACAAAAGAGAAAGCAACTCTTAAATATTCCTTCGTTTCTTCAGTTAAATTATTATACACTTCAATATTTTTATTCATTTCAAAACCTCTTAATTATTTATAATACAAATAAATTGTTTTTAAGTCAAGTTTATCATTTAATTTTTATTGTTTATTAATTATTATATTAATATAATTACGTTATTTATACATATCATAAGGAGTACATAATGGAAAAAGTCATAGTAGTAAAGAAACTTAAAAAGAAGTTTTCTGTCAAAGTAAAAGAAGAGGGATTTAAAGGAAGTATTAAATCTATCTTTAAGCCTAAATATAAAACAATTAATGCTGTTAAAGGAATAAGTTTTGAAGTGGAAAAAGTTGAATTAATTGCATTTATTGGTCCAAATGGAGCAGGTAAATTAACAACTATAAAAATGCTTACTGGAATTCTATATCCTGATTCTGGTTCTATTAGTGTTCTTGGAATAGATCCAACTAAAAATAGAAAAGAATTAGCTTATAAGATTGGAACTGTATTTGGACAAAAAGAACAATTATGGATGCATTTACCTCCTTATGACAATTTTAAATTCTTTGGAAATATTTATGATATTGAGAATAGTATTATTGAGAATAGAATAGAAGAATTAAAAGTTATTCTTGATTAGACGATATTATATATACACCAGTTAAGAATTTATCTTTAGGTCAAAGAATTAAATGTGAAATAGCATGTTCACTTATACATAAACCAGATATATTATTTTTAGATGAACCAACCATTGGATTAGACCCTGTTGTTAAAGAAAATATTAGAGTATTAATTAAAAGATAAAATAAAGAATATAAAACAACTGTTTTTTTAACAAGTCATGATGTTGGTGATATTGAAAAATTATGTAAAAGAGTAATCATTATTAATAATGGTGAAATGGTAACTTAAGTGAAACTATGGAACATTTAAAATATCATTATATGGATAAAAAAATAATAGAAGTTAAAATGACTGAAAAAGTAAATTTAGATGATATAGATGGAATTAAAGTATTAAAAGATAAAGAATACAATTTAAAACTTGAAATTGATACAAATAAGAAAACAGTAACAGATGCATTAAATTTAATAGATACTACAAAAATAGTTGACATTAATATTTCCAATACACCTTTAGAAGAAATAATAGCGGGTATATATAATGATGTGAAAAAATATCTTTATATAATAAAGATGGTTATACTAGAGAAGATGCAATATATATTAAATATCCTAACTGGAATGATTTCTTATACTATATTAATATTTATATTTCTTAATTTATGGAAATATATGTATGATGGTAAAGATTTAATCGCAGGTTATACTTTTATGCAAATGGCTTGGTATGTTGCGGTTACTGAAATAATATGATTTTCAATTAGACCTAGACAAATGAGAAGAGATCTAACTAATGATATTAAAACTGGAAGAATAGCATATATGATAAATAAACCATTTCACTACATATGGTATTTATTATCAAAATATATTGGTGAAACAATAGTTTTTTCTATAACTTATTCTGTTGTTGGCTTTTTAATAAGTATAATAATTATTGGAGTACCTGATTTTTTTGTTGTAGAAAGCATTCCATTTGTTATTATTACATTTATAACATCATCTTTAGTAATTGCATTTATTTATATATTAATATCATTATTAGCATTTTGGATTGAAGACAATGAACCATTTTTTTGGATATATGAGAAACTTATTTTAATAGTTGGTGTAATGTTTCCAATAGAAGTGTTTCCTAAAACTATACAACCAATTATAAAATATAGTACGATTTATAGTACTACTTATGCTCCAGCTAAAATGTTTGTTGATTTTAGTTTTAAAGAATTCTTAAATGTTTTTTCATACCAGGTGGTATATCTAATAATATTTGGAATTCTATGTTTTGTTGTTTATAAGAAAGGAGTGAAAAAATTAAGTGTTAACGGAGGTTAAGAAAAATATTAAATTAATATTTTTATGTTTTAAATATAACTTATTAAGAGCGATGGATAATAAAGTATCGTTTATTAGTCAAATAATAGGCATGATAGTAAATAATTCTATGATGATTTTAGAATGGGTTGTACTATTTTCTCTCAAAGATAATATGGGTGGTTATGGATTTAATGATGTGTTGCTTTTGTGGGGATTATCTGCAAGTATTTATGGGGTAGTGCATGTTCTATATATCATAGTTTAACATTCTATTTTGGAAATACTGAGGACTTTGCAAATTCAATGGAAAGTGCATACGTTAATACTTCAAATTATCCTGATGGAATATTTAATGATGTAACTAAATGGATATTTATGACTATAATATCAGTAGGATTTTCATCGTATATGCCAATAGAAGTTATTACAAAAGGGAATTACATTTTAATTGCGATTATATTATGCTTTGCTATTGCCATTTCTTTATTTGCATACATAATATTTAATAAAAAATTAAAAAGATATAATTCTGGTAATTTAATGATGAGTAGAATTTAATATTACTTTGTTAAGCAATAAAGAAAGTTGATTAAGTATAGTATAAAAGTTTAATGAGTAATTTAATTTTTAAGAGTTGTATAAGTAAATGCAACTCTTTTTTATGTTTATAAATTTGTTGATAACTTTTAAAAATGACAATAATTAATTTTAAATGTAAAAACATATTGTAAAAATCACTTTTCTTTTAAGCAATAAATATACTTATATACTTAAATAATCATTTATTATTGAATTATACTGATTTACATTTAGTTTTTCATTTTATTATATTAACTATTGAGCATTTATTTGCAGCGCCTGCCTTTCATTTATCAGGGGGTTCCTGGAAGGGAGGCTAGTTATATGAAGAAATGTAACCATATGGAAGTATTTTTATTCATACTCAACATTCTATTAATTGCCTTATTATTTACTTTTATAGTATATAACTAGGCTAAATAAAAAAACGGCACCCAGTTCAAATAACTAGGTGCTTACCCGAAAGGTAGGCACTTAACAATAAATGCTCTACTAATTAAATACTATCATATTATAAAGTAAAACACAATTGTTTTTAAATAATTATGTAATCATTCTGTGATAACGTTACTTTAGAACATTTTGTTAAAAATAACTAGCATTTTCAAATAAAGTGTGCTATACTCTTATTGATTTAAATTATTTGTTTTCGAATCTATTATTGTATTCCTAATAATTTTATATCAAAAAGGAGGATTAAGTTTTAATGGATTTAAAAGACAAAACTATTAAATGTAAAGATTGTGGCAAAGAATTTGTTTTTACTGTTCGTGATCAAGAATTCTATAAGAAAATGAATTTTAATCAAGAACCATCAAGATGCAAAGAATGTAGACAAGCCAGAAAAAATCAAAAAAATAATAGAAATAACTAAGAAAATCAACAAAAAATGTTGATTTTTTTTGATTTAATAGTATAATCATTTGTAGTTTTTTTAAAGGGGTTGATTTAAATGAATATTAAAAAAGATATTATTGATTCAATTAATTTAAGAATTGAATTACTAAAAGAAAAAAATAATCAAGACAGAGATGAGTATTTAGATGCTGTTAAACACCATGCATCTGATTCTACTTTAGAAAAAATGAGAGAAAAAATAGTCCCTGTAGTTGAAGCATATCGTGATGCTAATTCTGATTTAACAATGTATTGTGAATTAATAAAAGAAATAAATGAAGCATATACTATTTTAGAGTGTAATAATGGTTCAGAAGAAAATACTATAAATTATAGAACACTATTAAAAAAGGTGTTATTATTTCAAGAAAAACTTCGTAAGAAATATAAAGTAAGTGGAGAAACTGAAGATAAACAAAATGATTTTAAGAATTCATTTAGCTTAAAAAAGAGAATACATGCATGTTTTTCAATTATGAAATAAAATACTTGTAAGAATCCAATAAAGTGTGCTATAATACATTTGACAACGAAGAGTGGGCAATTACCCACTCTTTAAATTTGTAAGGAGGAGATATGGAAAAGAAGATAGAAGAAGCCATAAAAAGTGCATTGGAAGAAGAAAACATTGAACTTCTTGGAGTTCATATGGGAAGTGAAGATGGGGAAAAAACATTGTTTGTAACTATTGATTGTAAAGAAGGGGTAGATGTTAACTTGTGTGTTAAAGCAACTAAAATAGTAAGTCCAATAATAGACACATTAGATTTGGAAATAAGTGACTATATATTAGATGTAGGAAGCAAAGGTGTAAAAGAAAATGAATAATAAAGAATTTAAAAAAGCATTAGATTTTATTGTTGAAGAAAAAGGAATTGACAAAGAAACAGTTATTGAGGCAATGAAGGCTGCATTATCTACAGCATTTAGAAAAAATGAGAAGGTTGATTATGCAAGTAGAGTATTAATTGATGAAAATACTGGAGAAATCAAAGTATTTAAAGTAACTACAATAGTTGATGATTATAAAGATGAAGATGATGAGATTGATGAAGAAACTGGTGAAGTGAAAGTAGCTCATGATTATTTAAATGAAATGAGTATTACAGATGCTAAAAAAGTTAATAAAGATTATCAAATAGGAGATGAAATACTAGATGAAGTGACTCCTAAAGATTTTGGTAGAGTTGCAATATCTGTAGCAAAGCAAGTTGTTCTTCAAAAAATAAGAGAAGCTGAACGCGAAAAGATAATGACAGATTTTGAAGATAAACAAGATGAATTAATGGTTGGATTTCTTGCAATGGAAGATGCTAAAAACTATTATGTTGATTTAGGTAAAGCAAGAGGAATACTTCCTAAAAGTGAACTTATACCTAATGAAAAATTAACAATGGGTTCTAGTATTAAAGTATATATTACTAAGATAGAAACTACACCTAAAGGACCACTTATATTATTATCTAGAAAACATTATGGATTTGTTAAAAGATTATTCGAACATGAAATACCTGAATTTGCAGATGGAACGCTTGAACTTAGAGGAGTTGCTCGTGAAGCAGGAATTCGTAGTAAAGTAGCTGTGTCTTCTACCAATCCAAAAGTAAATCCAATTGGAAGTTGTATTGGAGAAAAAGGAAGAAGAATAGCTAATATAATATCTGAATTAGGTGGAGAGAAAATAGATCTAATTTCATACTCTGCTGACCCAGAAGAATTTATTGCTAATGCATTAAGTCCAGCAAAGAACTTAAATGTAAGTGTAACTGATGAAAAGAAAAGAGAAGCTCTTGTTATCGCAGATGATGAGAATTTAAGCTTAGCAATAGGTAAAAAAGGAATGAATATAAAGTTAGCAAGTAGATTAACAAGATACACAATTAATATTAAAACACTTGCTGATATTAATGCCGAATTAAATAAATAGGTGTACTAATGAAAAAAATACCTATGAGAACATGTGTAATAACACATGAAAAGTTAGAAAAGAAGGAGCTTTTAAGAGTAGTAAGAGACAAAGAAGGAAAAGTATTTGTTGACGATACTCATAAAGCTAATGGTAGAGGAGCTTATCTAAAGAAAGATATAAATGTAATAGAAAAAGCTATGAAAACAAAAGCATTAGAAAAACATTTAGAAGTTTCAATAGATGATAGTGTGTATGAAGAATTAAAAAGTAAATTATAGAAAGGAGTGAGGTATATGACCATAAAAGATTATGCGTTAGAACTTAACTTAAATTCAGGAGTAATTATTAAAAAACTAAAAGCTTTAGGATATAAATATAATAATGAAAATGAAGAATTAGATGATGAAGCAATAATAATGCTTGATAATGAAGTAGGAAGTTTATCTAATCATGAAGATAATTTAGATGAAGAACTTGCTAATAAATATGAACTAGAGGATAGAGCTACAGAAGTAGCACAGGCTTATAATATAGATGTTGATGAGCCAGAAGAAACAATTGTTAAAATAAAAAAGAAAGATATTTCAAAAGATCAAAAAAATAAAGAGGACTTTTTATTAAAGAAAAAGAATGCTTATAAAAATAAAGAAAAACTACAAAGTAATAGTGAAGAAATAGAATCAAATGTAATATTATATAAAGAAAACATGAGTGTATCTTCTTTAGCTGATGAATTACATGTACCAGTTACTGAATTAGTAAAGAAACTTATTGGAATGGGGCTTATGATATCTAGTTCACAAGCTATTGCATTTGAAGATGCATCTGTTATTGCTCTTGAATATCAAAAAGAATTAGTTAAAGAAGAAACAACTGATATAGCTAATTTTGAAGAATATGTAGTAAATGATTCTGAAGAAGACTTAGAATTAAGACCTGCAGTTGTTACAATAATGGGACATGTTGATCATGGTAAAACAACATTACTTGATTACATTAGACAAACTCATGTAGCAAGTGGTGAAGCTGGAGGAATTACTCAAGCAATAGGTGCATACCAAGTTGAAAAAAACGGTAAAAAGATAACATTTATTGATACTCCAGGACATGCTGCATTTACTGAAATGAGAGCAAGAGGAGCATCTGTTACAGATATAGTTGTTATAATAGTAGCTGCTGATGACGGGGTAATGCCTCAAACAATTGAAGCAATTGACCATGCTAAAGCTGCTAAAGTACCTATAATTGTGGCTATTAATAAAATAGATAAACCAAATATTAATATTGATAAAATAATGAGTGAAATGAGTGAACAAGGATTAACTCCTGAAGAATGGGGAGGAGATACTATATTTGTAAAACTTAGTGCTCATACAGGAGAAGGAGTAGGTTTATTACTTGATAATATAAATGCCTTATCAGAAGTAATGAATTTAAGAGCTAACCCTAATAGATATGCCTTAGGAAGCGTTATAGAAGCAAGACTAGATAAAAGTAAAGGACCTGTTGTTACATTATTAATACAAAATGGAACACTTAGATTAGGAGACCCTATAGTAGTAGGTTCATTCTATGGAAAAGTACGTACATTAAGAGATGATACAGGTAAAGAAATATTAGAAGCCTATCCATCTTCTCCAGTTGAAGTAACTGGTATTGATGATGTACCTGTTTCAGGGGACAAGTTCATGGCTTTTGAGGGAGAAAAAGAAGCAAGAAGTGTAGCCCTTAAAAGAAAAGAAAATGAAAGAAGCAAGAAGTTTGCTAAAAAAGCACTTAGTTTAGATGATTTATTTGCTCAAATTCAAGAAGGAAGAAAAGAAATAAATATTGTACTTAAAACTGATGTT
>CAYVZW010000011.1:0-9186 GCA_964456325.1 uncultured Clostridium sp.
CCTTTGCCACCGGAGATGACAGGACTTTAACCCTATTTATCGACTTGTTCCCCCGAACGGATAAAAATCATTGACCTGTTCCCGCGAACAGAGAGTACCCAAAAAGCCACCGTTGACCTGTTCCCGCGAACGGACAAAATGAAAAATAAAGACCAGACATCAATCTGATGCTATCGTGCCATGTAGAAACAGTTGTTTTAATGGAGAAGAATAATGAATGAAAATAATTTAACACGTTTTGGTGCGTTAATATATATTATTTCTGGAATTATATTTATAGGCATTCTTATATATTTTATGTGTATTATTCCATTTTCCATAATGAGTTTGTTTTATATTGTATTAATATTAGGTGGTCTTGTATTTATAGTAGTAGGAATACTTGAATTTGTAGATATGAAAAATGACGACAATGCAGTAAAACGGAAAATTGATGTCAATGAGTATAAGATTAAGAAGAATAATATTAAAAATATAAAAGAAGTAACTAAAAAAGCTTATTTATATATAGTATATTTGTATGTTTTTGTATTTGTAGTAATTTTTACGACATCTCTAATTATGAATAAAGATTATTATGCAGTATTTTGTTTCGAATTACCAATTATAATCGGCTTTGGTTTTATCTTTTACATAGCAAAAAAATATAAAAGATAAATCTATTAAAATGGGGAAGATATGAAACTAAAATTAAATAACATTAGAAAACCAATCAACAATATTAAGCTGTCAAAGAAATTAATTTAATAGTTTCTGGACCTTCGCATATTGTGATAATTGGTCGTAATGGAAGTGGTAAAACTACTTTGTTTAATAAGATTTATGAAAATCTAAAAAATAGAGAAAATATTAAACTTGGGTATATGCCTCAAAACTATTCTTTATCATTACCAATGAATAATACAGCATTAGAATATTTGTCTTCTTCATTATCAAAAGAAGATATAACAAGAGCTAGAACTTTAATGGGAAGCATGAAATTTACAAGTGAGGAGGCTACTAGCAAAATTAAAGAATTAAGTGATGGGCAAAAAACTAAGTTAATACTGCTTAAATTAATATTAACTGACTCTAATGTATTATTATTAGATGAACCAACAAGAAATCTAAGCCCATTATCAAATCCGGTTATTAGGGAAGTTTTAAAGGAATATAAAGGTACAATAATAAGTGTATCTCATGATAGAAAATATATAACTGATGTATGTGACACAGTTTATAATCTTACTAAAGACGGTTTAAAAAAAGTAAATGGTTTTAATGAATTATATTAAATTATATTTTATTATTATGTATCACTATTGATACATTTTTTTGACTTCATTGTCATAATGTGATAGAATAACTTCACGAAATGAGGAAATATGAATAAAGAATTAACCGGTTATCCATCAATTGACAAACCTCAAAACAATGGATATACTTTTTTTGAAAAAAATCCTATTATACCAAATATAAGTATATATAATTCAATAAGTTTATTAAATAGTTTTTATAAGAACAAAAAAGCTATTGATTGCTTAGATTTATCTATAACATATAAACAAATGTTTCAAGACTCAGTAACTATATCTAGAGCTTTAAAAGAATTGGGCGTAAAAAAAGGACAAATCATATGCGTTTCAATGCCAAATTTTTATCAAGCTGTTGCTACATTCTTTGCTTGTAATAGAATAGGTGCAGTTACTACTTTTATAAACTCAGGTGCTGGTGAAGAAGAAACAATTGAATATTTAAATTTATTTGAGTCACCAATATTTATTAATTATGATAGTACTAATGAAGCTAATCAAAAATATATTAAGAAATCACATCTTAATTATGTAATAACATTAAACAAGAATAATATAAATAATTCATTATTAAATGAAGATTATAAAATAACAATGGATGATTCTCTAATTGATTTTAATTCATTAGCATCAATTGCAAAATACCAGAACGCAGGAGTTGCATGTAATTCAGGAGAAGATGAAGCATTAATATTATTTACTAGTGGTTCAACTGGTAAACCAAAATCTGTTGTTCTAACCAATAGAAATGTTATTTCTGCAGCAACATATTTAAAAAATTCAAGTAAAATTAAATCATTAAATGGAGATAAAACTCTTGTATGTGTACCATTTACATATCCATACGGATTTGCTACATCAACATTAATGACCTTAATGAGTTCAAAAACAGCAATATTAGCACCCAATATATCAAAAGATACAATAAGTTATTACTTAAGAAAAAATCCCAATATAATTTTTGGCAGTCCTGCATTGCTTGATTTAATTATGAAAAATATCGATAAACAACAAGACTTATCATCTATTACTACATTTATATCTGGTGGTGATTTTTTAACTCCTAGTCATTCAAATAATGGTAAACAGTTCTTTTCAGAACACAATGCAAGAAACGTAGAAATAGGAAATGGCTCTGGTAATGCAGAAACAGTAAGTTGTGGAACTAATCCTACTGGCATAGTTATAAAACCTGAAACTGCTGGAAAAGTACTAGTTGGAACGGATGCAATTATTGTAGATCCTGAAACGTTTGAAGAAAAGAAGTATAAAGAAGAGGGACTATTATGTATTTCAGGAGAACATGTATTTAAAGAATACTATAAAGATGATAAATCAACAAAGGATGCAAAATTTATTAGAGATGGTAAAGAATACTTTAAAACTGGAACAATGGGATTTATTGATGAGGAAGGGTATTTTACTCTTACTGGTAGACAATCAAGATTTTATATAATTTCTACGCTTAATAAAGTATATTGTGATCATATACAGTCAATTATTTCTAATATAAATGAAGTATATGAATGTGCAATTGTTAAAGTAAGCGACTCTGAAATGCTATATTCAAATAAAGCATACATTGTTTTAAAAAAAGAATACAGAAACGATGAGACAGCAAGGAATAAAATTATTGATGCATTTAGAAAACCTGTAACAATTTCTAGTGGAGATATTGAACAATTAAAATGGTATGAGATTCCTAAATATATTGAATTTATTGATGAATTACCAAGAAGAAATGGAACAGAAAAAATTAACTATACTTTACTTGAAAATGATGCTGAAGAAAAACATTCAAATGTTAGTAGTAATGATGTCCTTAAATTAATAAAGAAATAATGATTTCTTTATTTTTTTATGCTATAATTTATGTATAGTATTTGGAGGTGATTTAAGTGGGAACAGGGATTTTATTTCCGGTTTGTGCTATTCCTTTTAGTTTATTGATTATTGTTTTATTCTTTATAAAAGGCCATATTCAAAGCAAAGAAACGTGGATATTTAGTACTTTAGTTGTTTCAAATTTTATTGGTTTAATTATTGAACTATTATGTACTTATGCTTCTAAAATATATATTACAAATAGTTTTTTAAGCGTATTAATATATAAATCATATTTATTTTATTTAATCTTGTGGATATCTTCTTTGTCATATTACGTATATAGTATGACAAGAGATGATTATGCAATACATAAAAAACGTATTATAACTTTTATGTGTTATTATTTAATTATCATTATTATACTGGCTCTACTTCCAATTGATGTAATAATTACACCAGATTTTAGCACTAGATACACTTCAGGATTATGTGTTCAATTTACTTATATTTTATCTGTTGTTGCTATGGTATCCATATTTATTTTGATGCTAATTAACTATAAAAAACTTAAAAATAAAAAATATATTCCAGTATTATTGTTTTTACTTATAGGTGGAATTGCAGCTTTAATTCAAAATATTTATCCTCAATATTTACTTATGACTTATGTTGAAACATTTATTTGTGTTATTATGTATTTCACTATAGAAAACCCTGACTTAAAAGTTATTACTGAACTTAATGTTGCTAAAGAACAAGCAGAGAAAGCTAATGAAGCAAAGAGTGATTTCTTAAGTAGTATGTCTCATGAAATAAGAACACCACTTAATGCAATAGTTGGACTAAGTGAAGATATAGGTGCAAGGAAAAACTTACCTGAAGATATTAAGGAAGATGTGACTGATATAGTTTCTGCATCTAATACATTACTTGAAATAGTCGGTAATATAATGGATATTAGTAAGATTGAAAGTAATAAAATGGAGATTACTGATATACCATATAATTTTAAAACCGAAATTAGTTCACTTGTAAAAGTATCTGAAACTAGAATAGGGGATAAACAAATTGAATTACATACATATATGGCAGAAGATATTCCATATGAATTAATTGGAGATAAAGCACATATAAAACAAATTATAAATAACTTACTTAGTAATGCAATTAAATATACTGATGAAGGTAACATTAATTTAAATATTAGATGTATTAATAAAAATGACACATGTTTATTAATAATAAGTGTTCATGATACAGGCAGAGGTATTAAGTCTGAAGATATTAATAAATTGTTTTCTAAATTTGAACGACTAGATATAGAAAAAAATACAACTACTGAAGGTACTGGGTTAGGACTTGCAATAACTAAAAAACTAGTTGAAATGATGCATGGTAAAATAAATGTACAAAGTCAATACGGAAAAGGTTCTATATTCATGGTTCAAATACCTCAGCACATTAGTAAAATGAGTAAACCACTTACAGAAACACAAATCATTAATACAGCAGAGATTGCATTAAAACTAAAAGAGAATAGTTATGAAAATAAAAAGATTCTTATAGTTGATGATAATAAATTAAATATTAAAGTTGCAAGAAGAAGTCTTGATGGATTTAATTTCATAATTGATGAATGTGAAAATGGAGAAGAATGCTTAAAGAAAATTAATAATGGTGAAAGATATGATTTAATACTTATGGATATAATGATGCCTATTATGAGTGGGGAAACATGTATTAAAGAACTTAAGAAAGATGAATCATTTAACACACCAGTTATTGCTCTTACTGCTGATGCTGTTGCTGGAGCAAAAGAGAAATACATAAATGAAGGATTTATTGATTATATTGCTAAACCATTTAGTAAAGATCAAATTAAAATCAAATTAGATAAAATATTTAATAAAAGTACTAATGAAGATAAATGGAAAGATGTACCGGAATTTGTTGTTGTAGATAGTACAGTAGAAAGCGATGACAAAATTAAATATTTAGTTGATAATGATATTGATGTAACAAGTTCTATTAATTTACTAGGAAGTCTTGAAGAATATAATGACACATTAAAAGATTGGTATAATGGCATAAATGACAGGTTAAATAAGCTAAAAGACTTTAGTAGTAATAAAGACATGAATAATTATAGTATTGAAGTACATGCACTTAAAAGTGATGCTAAATACCTTGGATTCAAGACTTTATCAGAAATTACATTTGATCATGAAATTAAAAGTAAAGATAATAATTATGAATATATTCAAGAACATTTTAATGAATTAATGAGTGAATGTAATAAAATAATAGATATAGTTAAAAAATATTTAATTGAAAAGTAGTTCTAAAAATAAACTACTTTTTTAATACCATAATTCACTATAATTACCATCATTTTTATAGAACGAATCCATTAGGATTACATAACTATAACTTTTATTAATTGAAGATTTGGGATATGTATTTATAATAACACCGGTTTCAGGATAATCATCCCATAATGCTTCTGCTACATAATAGTTTGTACTATCTATTCCAACTATAATCGCAATATGACCACCACCAGCATTCTTCCATAATAAGTCACCTGCTTTAATTGATGAAGAATTGGCTAAAGAGTAGGTAAGTGATTTCCTATCACCAGTATTAGTTAAGTCATAATTATCTGTTATACCAGCACCTATATCTCCTGGATCGAATCCCGCATTTAATAACACCCAACTTACAAATCCACTGCAATCAAGTCCATTTGCCATATCTCTTTTTGCCGGAGCATTATATATAGAGCATCCCCATGCTGCAGGACCTCTTGAAGGAAATTCAATATTAGAAGTTCTGTCTTCACTTAAATATAGTCCTATATGATAATATCTCCCTTCGCCATCAACTTTAGTAGTTCTATCTGCTATTCTACCATTTTCATAGAAATAATTAATTCTATATGGAAACTCAAGAGTTAAGAATCTAGCAACTTCTACAGCAGCAGCTCTTGTAGAGTAGGTAGCTTCACTAATTCTACTTTTTAATATTAAATCAAGTAAATCATTTTCACTTTCAGTATATGTATTACAACCAAGAAAACTCTTTTTAAAGTCAAAACTATTAGGTGCACTTGTTATTAAATCAGTAACAGTAATATTCATACTATTAGTAGTATCATTATATTTAATCTTAAGTATTGTTTCACCTTGTGATACACTTTTTATAGTATTTTCTTCTATATTAATAATTTTTTTATCATATTCACTATATTTAATTGGGTTTATATTTCCTATATTTAAATAATTATATTTAAGTTCATAACTACCATTACTAGCAATATACTCATCTTCATTATAATTAGTGAGTTCTAGATATAAATTCTTATTTAATTTATTATTTGATATTATACTATCATTAGATTTAACATATAGATAATATGTATTATTTAGTTTTACATCCATTTCGCATTTATTATCTATTCCTTCTATCCATTCATCATTTTCATTTGCTTCTTCACTATTAAGTGATAAAGTACAATACACGTCAGTATTATTTTTATAAGAATACGTTATAACTACAACATCTTCATCTTTATTATATGTAACATCTTTTATATTAAAATCTAAATAAAGAGAACTGAAAAAGAAAAAAAGTATGCCTAAAAAAATAATATACAAAAAGAATGTGATATTTTTTTTAAGTTTTTTCTTACTTTTCTTCCTTTTCATATATTAAATTATATCTCCTTAGTATTAAAATCTTATGAAATATTTATAAAAATTACCAATGAACTGTGTAATTTCCATCTTCTTTATAATAGTCGTCCATTAATATAACATAATAATATCTTTTATATGCAGTATTTTTATTATATGGCATTATAACAACTCCCATTTGTTTACCTGTCCATAAAGATTCAGCTACATAATAATATGTATCATCCATCCCAACTATTATTGCAATATGGCCACCACCAGCATTAGGAGAACTAAGCAAATCACCTGTTTTTACAACATTGGAGTTAACTACTGATTGATTAAATACAGTTCTTTTACCAGTATCAGTTAAATCATAAGCACTAGTAACTCCAGCTCCAATATCTCCAGGATCAAACCCTCCATTTAATAAAACCCAACTTACAAATCCGCTACAGTCAAAACCATTTCTACTTGTTCTATGTGATACCGCATTAAACATGTTGCATCCCCATGTTTTAGGACCATTTCTTTTATTTCCAATTGAGCTAAATCTGCTTTCATCTAAATATAGACCTTTATGATAGTATCTTCCTTCAGCATCTATTTTAGCACTATATGTTAGTCTTCCATTTTCAGAAAAATAAGATAATCTATAAGGAAACTCTAAAGTTAAGAATCTAGCTGCTTCTACAACTCCAGCTCTAGTAGCATATCCTACATCATTAACTCTACTTTCTAGTATTTTATCTATTAAGTCATTATCTTCTTTTGAATAATAACCACATCCTAAATAGCTTTTACTATAATCAAATGAATATGGTCTAGGTACAAGTAGGTTAGTTACAACAACACTAGTGGAAACTACAATGTCCATTACAGTGGCATTTATTTTAGTTTCTCCATTTCCTGTGCCTTTAATATTGCCATTTTCATCAACAGTAGCTATACCTTCATTTTCACTAGTCCATGTAACAGTTTTGTCGATATTGCCGACTGAACTAAGTTCTGTAGTTACACTAGAAGTCCCATTAACTGCTAGATATATTAATTCTTTACTAATTGTAAGAGATAATACTTTGCCTAATGAGTATGCCTCTTTTGCTTCAACTATTTCATTATTATCACTTTTAATATACATATGATAAGTACTATCAGATATTAAAGCAGTACATTCATTATTAGATGCTTTATACCATCCATCATCATTTATACTAGGTGTTTCATCTTCTTCAGTAATAAGACAATAAACATCTTTAAAGTATTTATATTCAGGAATGCTGTATTTTACTATAATTTGATTATATTCATTTAGAGTAACACTATTAATAGATGGAGTAGGTGGCAAAAAAAAGTATGCATAATTAAGAACTAATAAAAATGCAAATATAATAATTATCAAACTATAACAAACAATAAACCTACCTTTAATAATGCACACATCCTATTCTAGATTAATTGTACTAATAATAACACATTAAGTCAATAAAAAAGAGACATATTTAATAATGTCTCTATAGAAATTATTTACATCTTGAAGAAGATGTATTTCTACTTCTTGAACGACTTCTTGAAGTGCTTCTGGCTTGATTTCTAGCATTATTTCTAGAATTGTTTCTTGCCTTAGTCAAAATAATCACCACCTACTATTATTATGAGTATTTTTAATTCTATAATACATATAATTAAATGATTATTATGGAAATTATTGGTCCTTTATTATTATCAACTGTAGCAGGAATCTCTACATTATTAGGATGCGTTTTTATATTTATTAAAGTTAAGAAAGTAAATGAATTTATTACATTTTGTTTAGCTTTTTCTTTTATTATTATGATTTCAATATCTATATTTGATTTATTACCAGAATCAGTATACACATTATATATTAATTATAAAGGTGTTTTGGGGCTAATTATTGCATTTTTAGTATTCGTACTAGGAAATATTAGTATTAGGCTATTAAATTCAAATATTCACTCTAATAATAGTTCAAATTTGTATAGAGTAGGGATACTTAGTATGATTTCTTTATTATTACATAATATACCTGAAGGTATAGCTGTTTTTATGAGTGCTTACGCTAATATAAATATAGGATTAAAAATATGTATTGCGATTATGTTACATAATATACCAGAAGGTATAGTTATTTCTGTACCTTTATATCATAGTGGGGTAGATAAGAAGAAAGTAATATTATATACATTTGCTTCAGGAATAATAGAACCGATGGGTGGATTACTTGGCTTTATATTATTAAGAAACATAATGAATGAAGTAATATTATCATATATATTAATATTTGTAGCAGGTTTAATGATCAATTTAGCAATGAATGACATATTAAAAGAATGTTTATCTTATAATAAAAAGAAATACCTAATATCAGG
>CAYVZW010000011.1:9286-19288 GCA_964456325.1 uncultured Clostridium sp.
AGAAGTTAACATAATATATATTATTAGCACTAGAATATTATTAGAAATTATATAGGTTTCTAGCACCTTTTACTTCATTAGATATAAATATATATCTACCATCTGATTCACGTTCTAATACAACTTTACCATTATATCTATCTGTTTTAATACCTGTATAATTATACTTTTGATTATATAATATATTCTCAGCATTTCCTATATTATAAGTAACTGTATATTTATTATTCTTTGCTATAACTATATCTATTTCAACATCTATCATATATATATAGTTGGATAACTTTGGAGTGCATACTTCTGTTGTGTTCTCTAACGCATCCATCCTTTGATTTGTGATACTATATATGTAGTCATTTAGTTTCACAGCATCATAACATACTCTTGTATTTAATAAATTTGTTTCATATGTAGTTACATACTCTTTATATACTTTTGTTTCAGTAAATTCATACTTAGTAATTTTTCCATCGCTACCCTCTTCATATTGATTATTGAGTAGGTAAGCAATAGTGTCAATATCTATATCGTTAATATCTATTCTCTCATAATTTGCATTTAAAAATCCTATATTATATGAATCATTTAAAAATGTTTTAATTTCTTCAACAGTTTCAGTTGGAACATTAGTTTTAGTAACATCATCAAAATAGCCATGATCTTTTAAATAATCATAACCATACTTTCCCCCTATTCCAAGACCTACGAGTAGGCCAATGGTTAATACTCCTTTAGTAAATTTGGTCATAACCCCTACTACATCTTTCTTGATTGTATTTCAGCTATACGAGCAAACACTTCACTAGCATTTTCCCTAGTTATTTCTGTATAACCAAGTTCTTTTAAAGCTTGTATTTTTACAGTATTAAGTTGTTCAGTACGACTTAATTTTTCTTCTTTTTCATTTTCAATTTCTTGAACAAATCTATTGTGAGATTCAACTAATTTAGATTTAGATGCTCCACCATTATTATATAAATTGAATGCTGTAAATACTATACTTTCAAGTATAAATTGTCTTGTTTCATCAAACTTAAATTCCTGTGGATTTGTAAATCCAGTTTTCTTTGATAGATAACAGAATATATACTTAATTTCTGATATATTATCAAGTGATTGTAAAGTATGATATAAGTATAAAAATGTATAATATGTATCCTTTTTCTTTTCTTCAGTAAATTTTTCTTTAATTAAGAAAATTAGATCATTAAGAAGTTCTTGTTCATCCCTATTTAGATTCTTATAATTAAATGATGGACTATTAGCATCCTTAACATTTTGATTTAATCTAGATTCTACATTTTCAAGATACTCGCTTGTTACCTTGATATTCTTAATAGCGGCATCACTTCCATCTTCAATATCTAATAGTTTAAATAGTAGTATTCTCTTTTCTTGAGGCCATTTGCTTAAACTATCAAGTTCAAGATAATTATATATCATCTGTCTTGAAACTCCTAAATACTTAGCTAGTTTTACCTTAGAAACCCCTAATTCTCCTAATAATGTGTTTAAACTTTTCATTTTGTTTTCGTCTCCTATTCTATATATATCATTGTATAACAGTTTACAGTTACTTGTCAACTATAAAATGTAATATTTTTATAAATAAAAACAGCACTACTTTTTGCTGCTTTTAAAAATTAATAAAGTATATGTAGTCAATAATATATTTCCGATTAATAATAATCTATAATAATACATTAATGATAACATGTAATTAAGAATATCAGAATTATAATTTAATAAGATGCTTGATGCTATTACTATGATTGAAAAGATATAATAACTAATTATGAATGCTAAATCTATTTTTTTAGCTTTATAATTTTTATTTTTAAGCATTACTATAAGTGTAAATATTATAAATATAATATCAATTATAAATAGTGCTATATCAATGAAATTAGTTGTTGAATAAAATGTTATAGTTATAGCAAAATATATAGATAGAAATATAATAAGTGTACTTAGAGTATATAATATTTTATATGTCTTATTCATAATCAGCCTCCAATTTATCAATTATATATTTAATAGCTAAACTTTGATCAATCATTGTACTTTTGTATCCTATTACTGTTACATCACTTTCAACTATTTCTCTAATTATTTTATCTACAAATGTAATTTCATAATTAAATAATGCTTTATTATATGTAGTATTAGTATAATAAAGTGAATTTAAAACATAGGTATTGGTTACTTTCTTATCTTCATCTGTAAGATTACAACTTTTTATAATTTTTGAATAAACACTAAGAAATGATGTATCTTTAGAAATATCATTTAGTTCTAAAATGTACTTATTTAAGTCAACTTCACCTGTTACATACATGCTTAATGATTCATCTATTAAATCATTTAAGTCACTTATACATTCTTTTCTAGTTGTATCCATTTCAACTTTATCTAAAACACCTAATCTTTCTTTATTACTTTTCATTGTTTCTTCATAATCAGTATTATTTTCTAATGTAACATAATCACTTTTCTTTATTACATTACTTATAACACCATATGATACAAACAAAGCATAACAAATAAAAAATCCAAATACAATCATTGATGTTTTTTCTTTATTCATCTTAACACCTACTCTATACAAAGTGTATCATGAAATTATACTATTATCAATATAATTTAATTTGGAATTGATTCTTTAAATCATCTGGATTATTATATCTCAAAATATACTTTTCAGTATCTTTATTAATTTCAAATATTAATACTTTCGCTACTACTCTTTTATTATCAATATTTCCTTCTTTTAGTGAATCATAGTTATTATATTTATTTGCTTCTATAGTTTCATTATCTACAATAAGTAACCAATTACTAGGATTATAGAATATTTCTTCATCATTATTATTTTTAATAGACATAGAAACTATTAAAAATTTGTTGCCTTCTTTCGGCTTTCCTTGCCATGAAGACTCTCCATATGACGAATCTACTGAAGTAACAGCATAATTTACATTTTTAACAGTTACAACAGAATTAACATTATATGTAAAGATATCCCTACTTACAATTAATAAGAAAATTATTAAAGCAAGAGCTACTGCAATTAAAGAAATATTGATTATTAGTCTTGTTGATTGTTTTTTATTACAATACGGACATAAATCAATATCTTTTTCTATTTCATTTTTACAGTAACAGCAGTGCCTTACTTTTTTATTTTTTACTTCTTCTTTTTTCATTTTTCTTTTTAACTACAATTTCTTCTTCATTATTTTCTTCATCTTTTTTATTAATACAAAAGTGAAATAAACTAAATGCTCCAGCATTAAGTGTAATAAGTACAAATACTCCGGTATAAATCATTATATTTCTTGATTCATTTGAAAATATTACATTTCTTTTTAAATCTTCATAACACTCATCAGCACCTTCATTACATTCAATCGGAGTGTTTTTCATTAATTCACTTAACTTATTTGAATAATTAGCAAGTAATAATACTGTTACTCCTACTGTTAATAATATAATAATGCATCCATATGCAAATCTTTTACTTTTCATACATCTCTCCTACTTCATATACCATAACGGTTTACCATCTTTATACACAGTTTTTATTATCCCACCAGCAATACATTGCTCACCTAAATAAATAACACAAGCTTGTCCAGGAGTAACACTTTTACCATCAGTATACTTTACTTTAATTTCATTATTTTCTAAATATTCTATTGTGACAGGTACATCTTCACTTCTATATCTAAACTTAGCAGTAGCAAATACTGGATGTTTACTAGAAATATAATTCATATCTTCAATTAATGCTTCATCTGATAATAAGTACTTTGAATCATCTCCATATGCAATATATAGAATATTTTTACTAGAATCTTTACCACATACATAATGTCTCTTTAAGTCGCCAGATAGTCCAACATTTCTTCTTTGACCAATTGTATAATTCATAAGACCATTATGTGTGCCCACAATGTTACCTGATTCTATATCTATTATATCACCTTTTTTACCTTTTAAATAGTTTGAAATAAATTTTTGATAATGTCTTTCTCCAATAAAACATATTCCTGTTGAATCTTTTTTATCAAATACAGGTATATTATTATCTTTAGCTATTTTTCTTACTTCATCTTTATTTAAACCACCTACTGGAAATAATACATCTTTTAATTGTTCTGAAGTTACTTGAGATAAGAAGTAAGTTTGATCTTTATTCTTATCCACGCCTCTTAATAATCTGTTACCTTCAATTCTAGCATAATGCCCAGTCGCTATTTTATCAGCTCCTAGTTTAATAGCTTCTTTTTTAAACTTATCAAACTTTATATACTTATTACACATTATATCAGGGTTAGGTGTTCTTCCTTTATCAAGTTCACTTAAGAAATATTTAAACACATCATCCCAATATTCTTTAATAAAATCAACTCTATATAGTGGAATACATAATTCATCACATACACTTTTAGCATCTCTATAATCAAGTTCTTGAGGACACACGCCATCAGTTATACCTTCTTCATCATTATTGATATTAGAATCCCAATTCTTCATAAATAGACCAACTACTTCATATCCTTCTTTTTTTAATAGATATGCTGCGACTGCTGAATCTACTCCACCACTCATTCCTACTACTACTCTCATAATACACCCTTTCAAAATTATTATACAACAAATTTAAGAATATTTGAAATAAAAAATATTTCAATGAAACTATTTATAATTGATATGAATGAAAGTATTATAAATATTAATATATAATTTTTAATAAAATCCTTTAAATTAATGTATTTATTATACTTAACAGCCTTATAACACTTTAAAGAAAAATGTATGCTATAGTAGCTCATTAATATTATTAGAAATATATTAATAAGTTCACATGGAAACATAATTATAAATGAATATAAGAGCCCTTTTATACCAAATGTATTAATTATACTTATAATTGTAAAACTTGTTAAAATGCCTTTAAAAAGTGTTATAAAAGGAACAATAAATACTAATATAAATATAATACCAGATATCCATATAATAGATAAATACTTAATATTAGATATTATTGAATTTAATATACCACTACTATAATTAAAATCATCATTTCTAATATTATTAATATAATTTAGTAGATTATTTTGAATAGAAGACTTATCTTCAGTTTTAATTATGAAGTATGATATAATACCTAAAATAAATCCAATACAAAATAGAACTAATAGTATTTTAAATACTTTGGTTTTTATTATTTTCATATTTAATATTATTCTATACTTTATTTTTTATGATATTTATTATATAATTTATATGAGGTTATTTTATGGCAAAAAAGAAAAGTAAAAATTTTTGGAAAAAGTTTGTAGTATGGGCAATGCTAATTGCAATGGTTGGTAGTTTATTTACAACTGTTATATATGCAATACTTTCCTAATAAAAAGATACTTACTTATTATATGTAAATATCTTTTTATTTTATTTATAAACCTTTTCTAATCTTTTCAACAAGCGTCTTATTAAATTCTTTTATTTTATCTATTATTATCATAGGTTCCCCCTATTATATATTATTATTTATAATATTTTTTATGTAGTTATTTTTTATTAAATAAAAACTTGTACAAAAGCACAAGCCTAATTAACAAATGGTGGACCGCTAGGGATTCGAACCCTAGACCCTTCGATTAAGAGTCGAATGCTCTACCAACTGAGCTAGCGGTCCATAACAAATGCTATTTAATTATAGCATATTTTTAAAAAAATGGAATAGTTTTTATAGATTTATTTCAAATTCATTGAGAAATCTTCATTAATTATTACTCTAATGCTTCAATTTCATCACTAGTGTATTCTTTTTTTAACTGTCGAATCATTAAATTAACTCCTGAAATAATTTTATATTTTCTTTTTTAATGTATTTATATCATTTTGATTATTCACTTGTTGCATATAAATTTCATTCATTCTTTTATCAAATAATTCTATTGCAAAGTATAAATAATTTATATCATATTCAATATCTTCTATTATTTTACTTTTGTCTTCATTAGTATTATTAGGATATAATGTATCTATACTCTTAATAATTCCTTTTAAAGATGTTATTGTTTTTAATAACTCATCTTTATGCAAATGAATTAATACTAATTCTGTATCCAAAGAGTTTGATTCTCTACTAATATAACTATATTCAATTTGATAATTAATTTTTTCTTCTTCATCCATATTAATACCTCTTGGCTATTTATTCTAACACTAAAAGACTATTAAATCAATTATTAATTATATAGTTTTCTTACTATTTGTCCATTATTTAATTCAATGTTTTTAATTTTTAATAATTCACTTACGCTAACTATTTCATATCCCATTTCTTTTAAAGCGGGTAATGCTTTTTTAAGTGCTTCAAGACTTTCTTTGTATGGATCATGCATTAATAAAATACAACCATCACATGCATTATTTATAATATTATTGTATACTTTTTCACTGTCTCTAAGTAACCAATCTTTAGTATCTATATTCCATAATATTATTGGGTATCCACTATTTTCTTTTACAAAGTCATTATAACTTCCGTATGGTGGCCTTAAATATTCAATATTACCTCCAGTTATTTCATTAAATAATATTGATGTAGAATTAATTTCATTGTTTAAGTCACTTGAAGATAACTTAGTTAAATATTTATGTGAATATGTGTGTGATCCTACTTCACTATTTGAATTATATACTGCAAGTACCTTATCACTATTATATTTCATTTTATTACCCAGCATAAAGAATGTAGCAGATGATTCATTTAATTCAAGAGTTTCTAATACATCTAATGTATAGTCACTTGGTCCATCATCAAAAGTAAATACAATAAATTTGGAGTTCTCATCATAATTATTTTCAAATACAGTTTTATCTCCATCCAATGATATATCAATAAATGGAATATATTTAATATCAGAGAAACTAACACTATAAAAATATACAATTATATCTGAATCATTAATTATATATGTAAACTTATTTATATCTTCGTTTTCAATTAATGAATAAACATAAGATGAGTATTTTGAAGAAACTAAAGTATGAATCTTTTCAATTAAATATTCACTATCATACATTTCGGTAATTAGTGCTTCTTTTTTATTTTTTAAATCAATTATTATATTATGATATTTAATACTAGATAAAGTATCATTAATTGTAAATACAATATTTATGTAATCATTATAATAATATAATTCATAGTCTATAATTAATGATTTATTTGTTTTCTCATTTGATTTAAACTCTTTAATATAGTTATAAATATATTTAGTAACTACTGAATTAATATCATCTCTTTTAAATCTTGGATAACTTACATCAATATTATATTTTTCATTTGAATCTGTTATTTTAGATTCTTCTATATCATTTATTATTCTTTCTTTTTTTGCATTATTATCATAAAAAAATGTAGCAACAAAAAGTAAAATGAATAATATAATCATAGAAATAGTATATTTAAATAAATTGCTTTTTAATAAAACCTTCATATAATTAATTCCTTACACTAATAATATTATCATAAAATCCAATTTTTTACATAAATTTTGATAAAAAAGTTGAAATTGATATTATTTTATGATATCATTATTAAGCGATGGACCTTTAGCTCAATTGGTTAGAGCATCCGGCTCATAACCGGGCGGTTGTAGGTTCGAGTCCTACAAGGTCCACCAAAAATATTGCAGGTGTGGCGAAATTGGCAGACGCACTAGACTTAGGATCTAGCGGAGTGATCCATGGGGGTTCAAGTCCCTTCACCTGCACCAGATTGATATGAAATGGCTTCGAAAAGTTGGGAAATATAATGTATAATAAAAATACATTATTCAACTGAATGAAGTCATTTTTTTAAAATTACAATGAAGATATAAATGATTTATAAAATAATGTATCAGTGAAGCTAAGTATAATGTATTTTTTTGTGATAGAGAGAATGATAAATATTTTAAAAAGGTACCCATAGATTAATTTATTACACTTCAAATATCAATATATTGTTGGTATTTTTGATTGAATCTATGATAAAATCATTTAGGAGAGACAATATGAAAAACCAGGATTTTTGTAAATGTAAATTAAAAGAAATTGATGTGAAAGATATTAATTTGAGCAAAGTATTTTTACATTATACGCCTTCTTCTAATATTGGTAGTATTGCCGTTTATGGACTCCAATCAAAGATTGGTGAAAATTCTAAAGGAGTAGAAAAAACAAAAAAAATATTTTTTTCTATTGGAGATAAAGGAGCTCTAGTAATTATAGATGTTTGGATAAAATGGCTGATTGCAAAGCCAAAAAACAAATTACTATATCAGTTAGGAATAATTCTTTATAATATTCCTTATTTTAATATTTTTGTTCATAAACTTGCAAAAATATTGTTTAAAGAAACGAAAAAGAAAAAATATTGGGCTTGCAGTGAAATGAAAAAAATATTGGAAAACAGTGTTTATTTAGTTTTAGATTTAAAAGAAAATGAGGATTTTTGTTATAAAGATATAGACGAACTTAAAAAGAAATCGAAATTTGCTTCAAAATATTTTAAGCATATATATTCAAACGACAGTGATTTTTTAAACTCAAAAATGGAATATTGGAATATGCACACATTTTCAAATAAAAATATTGAAGTAGATAAAATAGCCTTACTAAAAATGAATAATGAGTATTCAGTTAATGAAATTTTAAAATATATTGCCAGTAAAAACAAAGAGTACATAAAAGATAATTTAGAATTATTGAATTACTATTTAAATATTTAGGAAAAAGGGAATTATATTCTAAAGGTAAAACCTGTGCATGGATATATTGGTTTGAAATATTAAGTCAAGCAGAAAAAATGATACCTAATGGTGAACCTGACATTTGCGGTAATATTACTTCTGAAGTAGGTTTTATATATGAAAAAAAGTTATAAATTTTGTACATATAACATTGGTCTTTGCTTTACTCAAAAAAGACTAAACTTTTTAATGTAAAAGTAACTAATATTATTATCATTTAAAATAAAAGTATTTAGAATATGGAGCAAAACTGCAAAGATTATTATTAGACTCTATTATAAGAACCACATGCGAATTTATTTTAAAACTCTAACATAAGGTGAACACTCGCCCCTATTTTGTTTATATAAATAATATAATGCTATAGTTACAAGAGGATAATATTCTTTATTAAAATGAGTTTTTCTTATTATATTTTTGTATTCTTCTTCAATAATAGAACCACTTAAAACAGTTATTTTCGTTGGACTAAATAATGTATTATATGAGTCTTCATTCATTATTGCATCTATATTCAAATCAATTACTTCACCGCTATTTAATGCATATGAATGAAAGTATTCACCTGTAAACATTCCCTTGCATAATGATGTTACTGAATTAAAACTAGAATCTACCTTTGAAAGAAATAAGCTATGATTATGGCAATCATTATTATATGTGTTATTTCTAATATATTGTCTAATTCTGTTATTACATTCATTACTAAATTTTCTAAATGATATATCCCCTACTTCACTATAAAGAGTAAACACTTTACCTGAATAATCAATGTCGTTTATATATTTACTTGATGCTACTCTTCTAACGGTTGAAGCATTAATATTCTCACTATCCATACTAGTTAAATCACCTATAGCATTTATAATGCTTTCTTCTTTTCTATAATTATTATCTTCTAACAAATTATATAATAGTTTACCTTCACATGTATTCTTATCATAAATATTTAATAATGTACAAAGTATTTCATACCATGTTTTTGAATTAGGTAATTCTTCTAAATTAATACCTAAATAATTTAAAAAAGAAGAAACTATATTTTCAGGAATATCATAATAATTAGTTTTTCTTCCATTTAATTCAATTTGATTAAATAAGTTTAATAATTCATTTTTTAAATACATATTACCTCTGATGAGAATTATATTAACATTTTTGTTGATTTTTGTAAATGAAATGTTATAAT
>CAYVZW010000012.1:0-4180 GCA_964456325.1 uncultured Clostridium sp.
GTTGCATCAGTAATACTTCTATCATTACAATATGGTGTATCTGCTATATATGATGTGTAACTTGATAAGTTTGTTTGATACCATGTATCTATTACTCCTTTTATTGTACTATTATTTGTATTCGTATGAGTTAGAGCATATGTACTACTTCCTGCAGTTCCATACATATATCCTACATATGCATTATCATTAGAACTAGTATTAAATTTACTAGTACCAATAGATACATCAGTAGCAGTTTGTGGACAAGATGTCACTCCATCTGTAGTTGTAGGTGACCCATTATATCTTAGTTTTACACTACCATCTTCATTTGTTCTTACTATTCTCCAGCAATAGTTTGCAAATATTAGATAATTGTTTTCTACTGCACCTCTAAAATAATAAACAGTTTGACCATTTTCAGTTTTTGAAGTATCTGTTGTATAGTATAATCCTTTTCCATTTGTATCACTGCTAACTGCTGCAAAGTTTATTCCAGTTGCACTAGTAACATATGGACTTGCTACATTATCTGCATATGCTGTATTATCATTTAATATAGTACATTTTATATCATTGTCACTTGATAAACAAAAATCATACCATTTGCAAGATGACTCATTTTTACTATCAAAACCAATTGCTTTAATGTTAGCAATAAAACTAGTACCTAACATACTGACTTGGTTAAATGAGCTTGTATATCCAATCCAAATATACAAATCAAAAGTTTGAGTTTCATTTGGCTCAATAAAATTTCCATTTAGTATAATAGAATCTTTAGATGTAGAAGCATCATAAAAACTACCACTATTCTCTTTTCCATCAGAAGAAACTATTTTATATTTAAAATAATCTGATTTTAAAGATTCGGAAATAAAAGTAATTTCAAGAGATATTTTAGCACACACATTTAGTGTACTTGTATTTGAATTGGTGACTGTAAATGTTTTATGATAAGCTTGCGTTAAATAATAATCATCATATATTGGTGCTGTATTTGATAAATTAACCGAAGAGTCAGATACAGACAATTCAAAAGTTCCTGTACTAATACCACTACTATTAGTAGCACTTCCTATTACATTAGCATTAAAATATGCAAGAGTTGTTCCAAAAACTCCTACTATAAGTACTAAAACTATTATTAACAAATATTTCTTTTTAACTTCTACTTGCATAACCTAATTACCTTACATATTCATTATAATATAAATTAATAAAAAATTAAAGAGAATTTTTCTTTAATTTACTTATTGAAACATCACATGCTTTTTTACTTATATCACAATATATGCCTTTTCTATTTAATTTACTAGCTACTACTGCAGTTGTACCTCCTCCTAAAAAGAAGTCAGCAACAGTATTTCCTTCATTACTACACACCCTTATTATCCTATCTAACACTGCTTCAGGTTTAGGTGTATCATAACTATCAGCAAGTTCACTCCTATTATAGTTATCAAGCATTTCTTCTTCATTCCATAAGTTACCTATAGGTTTAGAATATGTTTTTCTATATGGAAGGTTATTTTTAAATATAACTTCACCATTCTCATATAAGTTATTTAGTGCTTTCTCACTTATCAATAAATGTTTATTATTTGTTTTAAAATCTATTTCTTTATTATCTATAGTTATTGTTTTACTTCTATCTTCATCATACCCATTTTCATATAATGGAATTATTCTTTCAGTTTCATCTTTAATTTCATTGAATATGAAACTAGATGCATCTTTAACATAATAAAGAATTATATCAACTTGTGAATCAAAGTTAGAATAAAACCCTCTTTCTTTACTATGCATTCTATATATTCTATTTCTAAAACATTTTATCCCAAATAACTCATCCATAAGTATTCTAATATATGAATCAAGTCTCCAGTTACAATGTAAAAAAATACTACCATTACTTTTTAATACTCTTTTCATTTCTATTATTCTAGGTTTATACCATTTTATTGCTTCTTCTGGTTTGCCTAAATTATCATTATAGTCATCAAACACTTTACCTGTATTATATAAAATATCACAATATATTAAATCAACACTTTCACTTTTTAATTCTTTTAATAAATCTAAGTTATCACAATTATAAATAACTTGATTATTTTTTTCATAATACTTTTCCATATGACCCTCTAACTAATTTTAATATATTAGATTCATTTTTTCAAGTTCAATTACTTGATATACTTCACATCTGGTAGTGACAGCATCTATTTTAACTCCATTATTTATATAATATATTTTATCTTCAGTTGATAATTCTTTAGTATATTTATTAATTAAATCATCTATATCTCTAGCATAATATTTTCTATCATTAATTATATAACTTGTAACTTTAATATTTAGTTTATTAAATACTTCATCAACTACACCACTTTTAATATCTTTTAGGTATAATGTATAATAGTTTTCTTCATGAATATTATTTAAATTATACATTATTCTTTTATCACTATTCGAATCAATTTCATCCAAATTAAAAATAAAAAACAATGTAATAAAAAATAACAATTTAAAAACTATATTTTTAATAAGAATCACCTTTTATTATTATGTTTCTTACTTTCAAATATAGTTTTCCAATTATTGGTATTTACTTACATTTCTTAATTTCTTTTTTTAACAATATTAATATATCATCAATACTAATATCTTTAGCATAATCATACTTTTTGCTATATATATTCCACAATTTATGTATTTTTTCATCATCAAAAATTGAGTTAATAATTTGTTCATAATCATTTAAATATTCTAAAGATTCTCTACTATTAAATGTATTAATTATCGCATCTTTCAAAACCTCAATATTAATATCATTTTTTAATCTAGTTAGAAAATAATAAACATCATAGTAGTCCTTCATTCTACTATTAAATTTTCCTCGCCTTAATATAGTTTCAATTTTTTCTGCAAGTATCGTTTCAATGTTATAACTACTAATCACTATATTTTTATCATCAAATAACAATTTATAGCTATATCTTAACTCTTGGGGTGTAATTATATCACCTGTTGAATATCTATTTCTAGATTTATTTTACTCCCACTATACTATATTTATTCCCACCATATTCATCTTCCTGCCTTATATCACTTATTTTAATTATTTCAAATTTTACTTCATCATTTAAATCAATGCTTAATATTTCATTAAGTATTCTAATCATATTTTTTTTCGAAATATCAATTCCTTTAATCGTTGTATCCATGTCTTTTGTCGTTCTATTATCTATTCCAAACATAGAAGATAGTAATAATCCACCCTTTAAAATAAAATTACTTTTATATTTTGATATCGAGATTCTTTCCAATACTCTTTCAAACATAAATCTTTGTAAAACTTCATAGTGACTCATATTATATTCAGTCTCTATTTCTTTTGCTTTTTCTTTTATATCTACCATTTCATCGTCACTTCTACTATAGCATTTACTTTTTCATAAATATTAAAAGTTTTCGCATATTCTAATAATTCATCTATGTTTTTTTCTTTACTCTTAAAATAATTATTTAATATTCTATTTTGAAGTTCTAAATCAAACGATCCAGCAGTTCTTAGCATATCACAAATACTTCTTTCAGCATTATATATTTTAACAGGATTCCCGTACGGAGTGGTAACTTCTATAATTCCCAATTTATAGTAATTATTAGAAACTCTATGAACATTATAATTACCTCTTACTCTTTTATTTCTTGGTACAGTAATATCAATTATTGATGGTGTTCTATTAGTTAGTCCTAAAATATGAAAAGCTGTATTAAATGAAAATATTGCATTTGGATATCTCATTTGTAGTACATAATACTCATCTTCAAATTGTTTTTTATCCATATATATTCCGTGGCCTATTTTCTCAATCAAGCCATGACTAACATAATTTTGAATAGATGGCTTAGTAATCCCTAAGTCCATGAAATCAGAAGTTGTCATATAGCCATAATTGTTTTTTTAAAAATTTAGAACTTTTTCTTCATTATTCATTTTGACCCCTTTACTTTCGTACCTACATATTACCGTTTTGTGGAACAAAAGTAAAGTGATTAATTTCTAAATTGCGAATTATATAATTCTGCATAATAACCATTTTGTTTCATTAAGTTATCATGACTTCCTTGTTCAACAATATTTCCATCTCTCATTACAAGTATTAAATTTGCATTTTTAATTGTTGATAAC
>CAYVZW010000012.1:4190-4503 GCA_964456325.1 uncultured Clostridium sp.
TAATTTATCCATTGCTTTTTGAACTAATTCTTCTGTTCTAGTGTCAACTGATGATGTTGCTTCATCAAGTATTAAGAATGGAGAATTCTTTATCATACCACGAGCTATAGTAAGTAATTGTTTTTGTCCTGCTGAAATAGATTCATTATCTGTAATTTCATAGTTTATACTATTAGGTAAAGACTTAACAAAATGATCTACTCCTACTACTTCTAATGATTTCCATATTTCTTTTTCAGTTACATTCTTTTTATTATATTTAATATTATCCATAATAGTTCCCGAGAAAATAAATGTATCCTGAAGCATAATA
>CAYVZW010000012.1:4513-7318 GCA_964456325.1 uncultured Clostridium sp.
ACATTTTCTCTTGTTAAATCATTTATTGATGTATTGTCAATTGTAATATTTCCTTTGTTGATTTCATAGAACTTCATAAGTAAATTAACCATTGTTGTTTTACCAGCTCCAGTAGGTCCAACTATAGCAATCTTTTGTCCTTTTTTAACATTACATGAGAAGTCTTTAATAATTGTTTTATTATCATCATATCCAAATTTAACATGATCAAATACAATATTACCTTCTACTTTATTTGGATCTAAATACTTTTTATTAACTTCTTCATTCATTTCTTTTTCTTCTAAGAATTTAAATAATCTTACATAAATAATAAATGCTATTATAGTTCCAAATGTAATTTTATTATCCATTACAAGAATAGCTCCAACTACACATACAACTACATAACTAAAGTTTCCAATGAATCCCATTATTGAAGGCATAAGACCTGATAAGAATTGACTCATTTTGTTAGATGTATATAATCCTTCATTATACTTATCAAACTTCTCACTTGCTTCTTTTTCTCCATTATATGCTTTTACAACATTATGAGCTCCATATATTTCTTCAATATGTCCATTTAATTTACCAAGTTCAACTTGTCTAGCAGTAAAATACTTTTGTGATTTTGCCATTATAATTATCATTAAAACAAAACCAATAAGTGAAGATAATATTCCAGATACAGCCATTAATGCGTTAGTAGCGAACATCATTATAACTGAACCAATTAAAAGAGTAATAGCCCCAACTAAAGAACCTAAACTTTGTGACATAGATGTCCCTATAGTATCTACATCATTAGTAACTCTTGATAAAATATCTCCATAACTATGTGAATCAAAATATTTAAGAGGTAATTTATTTATTTTATTAGATATATCAGTTCTTAAATCCCCTGCATATTTATTTGAAATAGTTGCCATTATATAACTTTGAAGAAAGTTAAACGCAGCACTTAATAAATATAATATTAATAAGAATAATGCAATACTTTTTAACTTATCAAAGTCAATACCAGTTATTAATCCATCTTTTATAGTATCAGTTAAATCACTTATTTTATTAGGCCCCACTATTGATAATATAGAACTAAATGCAGATATTATTAATGCAATTAATATATATTTTCTATAGTTACCTAAAGACTTAAATATTTTCTTAATAGATTCTTTAAAATTCTTTGGTTTTTCAAATGAACTAGGACCTGGTCCCATATTTCTTTCTACTTTTCTATCATTAGATTTCATTATTTAATTCCTCCTTAGATAGTTGTGAATAAGCTATTTCTTGATATACTTTACACTTACTTAGTAATTCTTTATGTGTACCTATCCCAACACACTTACCATTATCTAGAACCACAATCTTATTAGCATTCTTAATCGTACCTATTCTTTGAGCAACAATTAATGAAGTAGCGTCATTTGTATATTCCTTAAGTCCTTTTCTAAGTAAATAATCAGTCTTATAATCAAGAGCACTAAATGAATCATCAAATATATATATTTCAGGGTCTCTTGCTATAGCTCTAGATATCGCTATTCTTTGTTTTTGTCCACCTGAAATATTAGTGCCACCTTCAGCAACAATTGAATCATATTTATTTTCCATTTTGTTAATAAACTCATCAGATTCAGCTACTTTAGATGATTCTACTATTTTAATATCATTAGCTTTTTCCCTACCATTATCTCCATAAGATATATTATTTTTAATTGAATCATTAAACATAACAGCTTTTTGAGGAATATATCCAAGTTTATTATGTAATGTACTTAATTTATAATCTTTAACATTAACTCCATCTATTAATATTTCACCTGAAGTAACATCATAAAATCTAGGTATTAAGTTAATTAGCGTACTTTTCCCACTTCCAGTTGAACCAATAAACGCAATAGTATCTCCTTTATTTGCCTTAAATGATATGTCTTTTAATACATATTCTTCAGAATCAGGATACTTAAATGATACTTTCTTAAATTCAACTTCTCCTTTTAACTCAGTTTCTTTATCAAACTTACCATCTTTAATATTAGAATTAGTCTTTAATACTTCATTAATTCTATCAGCTGAAACAGAAGCCCTAGGATACATTATAAATATCATCGCAAGCATTAAGAATGACATTATTACCTGCATTGCATAACTTGAGAATACAACCATATTACTAAATAATGTTATCTTGTCCGCCATTGATGCTGCATCAATTAAATATGCACCTATAAAGTAAATAGATAATGTAAGTAAATTCATTATTAAATACATAACTGGAGACAATATACTCATCATTCTTTGATTAAACATTTGAGTATTAGTAAGTTTTTTATTACCCTTTTCGAATCTATTTTTTTGATAACCCTCAGCATTAAAAGCTCTTACTACTCTAATACCAGTTAAGTTCTCTCTAGTAAGTCCATTAATGTTATCTATTAGTTTCTGTACTATTTTAAATTTAGGAAGTACAGTTATCATAAGAATAACAACAGTAATTATAAGAACTAATACACCACCTGCAGTTACTGCACTCCACTGCCAACTTTTATTAACTATTTTAGTAATAGCCCATACAGCAGTTACAGGTGCTTTTATAATCATCTGTAATCCCATTGATATTAACATTTGAACATTTGTTATATCATTTGTTGTTCTTGTTATTAAACTACTTATTTTAAATTTCTTTATTTCTTCCATTCCAAATGATTCAACTTTTTCAAATAATTGTTTTCTTATTCTTTTAGAAAAAGAAGCAGATAAAGTAGATGCCATATATCCTACTACAAAAGCAGAAGCTAAACTACCAAAAGCACATCCTAA
>CAYVZW010000012.1:7418-18267 GCA_964456325.1 uncultured Clostridium sp.
TTTTTTTCCTCCATTAAATTGTTTTTAATTTTATCAATTACACTATAAAATATATCCAACTCTTTCTTAGTTATTCCATTACTCATCATATTTTCAAATACATATATCTTACTATCAACTTTTTTAACCATTACATTACCAAGTTCTGTGAGCACTACTTTTTTAATTCTTTTGTCGATGTTTGAAGCAGTCCTAATAATAATATTATTTTTTTCCATTGTTTGTAAGACACCAGAAACAGTAGATCTTCTTAACTTAGATATATTCTCTATATCTCTTTGATATACTTCTTTTCCTTCTTTATTTTCATTATGTATGAATGACATTATCCTGCCTTGTGCTTGAGTTAATACATTACATGATGCAGTTTCCCTAAATAATTCTCTACATATTAAGTTATCAAGTGATTTAATTTGATATCCAATACTTCTTTTATTCATAGTCCCTCCATTTGTTAGGTAACTAACAATATTCTACTACTATGATTCTATTTGTCAATGAAAAATATGTGAAATATAAAAAAAGTACATTTTACTGTACTTCATTATTTTAAATTTTCTTCTACTGCGACCGCTACAGAAACTGTTGCTCCAACCATTGGATTATTTCCCATTCCTATAAGTCCCATCATTTCTACATGAGCTGGAACAGAAGATGAACCAGCAAATTGAGCATCACTATGCATTCTTCCCATTGTATCAGTCATTCCATAAGATGCAGGACCCGCAGCCATATTATCTGGATGCAGTGTTCTTCCAGTTCCACCACCTGAAGCTACTGAGAAGTATTTTTTACCTTCTTCTATTCTCTCTTTTTTATATGTACCCGCTACTGGATGTTGAAATCTTGTTGGATTAGTAGAGTTACCAGTAATTGAGACATCTACATTTTCATAATGCATTATCGCAACACCTTCTCTTACATCATTACATCCATAACATTTAACTTTACTTCTTTCACCTTTTGAATAAGAAGTTTCTTTTACAATATTCAATTTATTATTAAAGAAATCAAAGTCTGTTTGTACATAAGTAAATCCATTTATTCTTGATATTATTAACGCAGCATCTTTACCCAAACCATTAAGTATTACTCTTAAAGGTTTTTGTCTTACTTTATTTGCTGAAGCAGCTATTCCTATTGCACCTTCTGCTGCTGCAAAAGATTCATGTCCTGCTAAAAATGCAAAACATTCAGTATCTTCACTAAGTAACATACTTGCTAAATTACCATGACCTATACCTACTTTTCTTTCTTCTGCTACACTTCCTGCTATACAAAATGATTGAAGTCCTATTCCTATCATTTTAGCAGCTTCACTTGCTGTTTTAACATTAGATTTATAAGCAATAGATGCACCTACTATATATGCCCAACATGCATTTTCAAAACAAATTGGTTGAATACCTTTAACAATATTATACACATCCACTTTATGTTCATCACATATCTTTTTAGCTTCTTCTATTGATGAAATACCATATTCTTTTAATACTTTATTAATATTATCTATTCTTCTTTCATAACCTTCAAATAATGCCATTAGTTACTCCTTTCTTGGATCTATAACTTTAGATGCTTCATCAAATCTTCCATATTTACCACTTGAGGCATCAATTGCTTCTTTAGGATCCATTCCATTCTTAATATTATCCATCATTTTTCCAAAATTAATATATTTGTAACCAATTATTTCATTATTAGAATCAAGTGCTATTTCAGTAACATAACCTTCTGATAATTCTAAATATCTAGGTCCTTTAGAAGTAGTACTATAACATGTCCCTATTTGACTTCTATGCCCTTTACCCAAGTCTTCAAGTCCAGCACCAATTACTAGCCCGTTTTCACTAAATGCAGATTGACTTCTGCCGTATACTATTTGAAGAAATAACTCTCGCATAGCTGTATTTATCGCATCACATACTAAATCAGTATTAAGTGCCTCTAATATAGTTTTACCAGGTAGAATCTCACTAGCCATCGCAGCAGAATGAGTCATTCCAGAACACCCTAATGTTTCAACTAATGCTTCTTCTATAATTCCATTTTTAATATTTAATGTAAGTTTACATGCACCTTGTTGAGGAGCACACCAACCTATTCCATGTGTAAGTCCACTAATATCTTTAACTTCTTTTGCTTGAATCCATTTACCTTCTTCAGGTATTGGAGCAGGTCCATGATCAGCACCCTTAGTAACTTTACACATATTCTCTACTTCTTTTGAATATATCATATTTACCTCGACTTTCTTAATTATTGTATCATACATAGAATTATTTTTAAACACAAAAAAACTACTCACCGAAGTGAGTAATTATTCTAGTCAACATCTTCCCACCAAGTATCAGTAACAGAAGATAAATCATTATAATCAACAGTTTGTCCAATATAAGGAATAACAATATTAACATTTTCATTTTGTGATAATTTCAAATATTCAGTTGCCGGAGCATTCCAGTCATGATTAGACATCACAAACCCCGCCCAATGAACAGGTATTGCATTCTTAGCATCAAGATCATTTAGTGCTTGCATACCTTCGCTAGGAGATAAATGACATCCTGGCCACATTGAATTATATTGACCATCTTCAATTAATACTAAATCCATAGAGCCATATCTATTATTAATATCTTTAAAGAATGAACCGTATCCAGTATCACCAGTATAATAAACTTTATAATCATTATTTTGAATTATGTATCCACTCCATAATGTTCTATTATTTCTCCATGGTATTCTTCCAGAATAATGATTTCCAGGAGTGGATATAATATTTACATTATCACTTTCAACATTTTCCCACCATGCCATATTAACAATTTTATCTTTATCTATACCAAACTCAATTAAATGATTTTCTACTCCTAATGGAACAATATATTTTTTAACCTTAGAATCAATTGCCTTAATTGTATTATAATCTAAATGATCATAGTGATCATGTGATATTAATACAATATCTATATTAGGTAAGTTCTCACTTTCAATCGGAACTTCAGCAATTCTTTTAGGTCCAAAAGGTGCTAAAGGAGTGGCATAATCACTTAAAACTGGATCTATTAATATGTTTAATCCAGATATTTGCAATAATCCACTAGAATGTCCAAACCATGTATATCTAAGCTCATTACTTTTTGCATTATCTATAGAATCAATCTTTTTAACAGGTATTTCCCCGGTAGGTTTACTTTTGTCATTTTCGGTATATGGCCCTGCGGAATCATCCATTAAATCAAATGGTTCATAAGCACTAAACACTCCATTACTATAGTATTCACTTCTCTTAGCATAATCTTCTTCTGAACTCTTACTAACTTTACCACCAAATGGTTTATAAAATGTTAGAAATAAAAACACAATCATGATTAAAGAGCATACTACAATTAATATTATTTTTAATGCTTTCATACAATACCTCGAATTAATTATAACATTATTATTTATATTATTATACAAAAAAACTACTCACCGAAGTGAGTAATCCGAAAGGAGTTCATTTATTATCTTAGTTATATTTAATTTATTTTAGGAAGAAAAACTATTATTATTAATATCTTTCCCCTTCGCTTATAGATTATAGCATATGAAGTTATCAATTGTTTACTAAGTTAATCTTTTTGTTTCTTTTTGACATAAAGTCACAATGCCTACAAAGAGCTTCACATTTATAATTATTTTTAAAACCATTTATAATATCCAATGATTTCTCATTATTAATTATCTCTTCAAAACTATTCTCATAAATATTACCTAATTTTATTATAGCTTCACTATCCAAACAACATGGCGTAACAGACCCATCAACAAGTATTGCCACTTGATTAATTAATCCATAACATTTACCTCTAGTAGAATATGTATCATTACTTAATGTTGGCCATTCAAAAGAATGTTCAAATTCAACAAACAAATGATCATTGATTTTATTAGTTGTGTTTATATCAACATTAAAATATTCATTTATTTTATTTACTATATCACTAGAAGCATCCATACGCCATATTCTATAATTTAAATATATATCAGTTTTCTTATTCAATTCAGTAGTTACATAAAATGCATCTTCTAAATACTTGTTATTGTTTAAGTTACTATGTAAAGATAAATTGATTTGTTTAATACATTTACTATTAATTAATAAATCTAAATTATCTTTTAATAAAGTAGCATTAGTAGTTATATTAACTATAATATTATTCTTACTACATATTTCTAAAATCCGATTTAACTCTGGATGTAAAAAAGGTTCACCTTTAACGTGTAAATACACTTCATTAGTATAGTCTTTTATATTGTTAATAATATGTTCAAAACTATGTAAAGACATAAATTCTTTTTTACGTTTTTCTTTTTTACAAAATGTACAATTCATATTACATATATTAGTTATCTCAACATATACTGTTTTAAACCTCTTTTTAACAAGTTTTTTCATATAAGTCTCCTATTATTTTCTAGCTAATTCTATATTTATTTTACTTCCCCTATAATTACATTTATTACATTTCTTCATTACAGAAGCAACTACATTATTGTTTACACTAACAAATGAAAATTGAGGCATTACTTCCATATCATTAAAATCACTTTCCTTGACATTAGCTGTCTTTGATAAAAAACTAATAAAATCTTTTTTATTTAAGTTATCTAACTTTCCAATGTTAATAAATACTCTTTTAGTATTCTTTCTTTTTCTTGAAGAAGACTTATCACTTTCTGCGTTAGATTCAATATTTACATTAAAGTCACTTCCTATAGATTTATTTAATTTCTCAATCATTAATTTATTTAATAAAGATTTAATTTGATCAATATCTAATGTTTTCAAATATTCATCAAAATATCCTGGAGTTTCCATCATATTTAATTTATTAGTATTTTCAATTATTGTAGATACTCTATTTTTTAGTATTAAATCATTTGTTGGAATAGACTTCTTTTCAATACTTGATTGTACTTTTTTCTCAAGTGTTTTAATTATTTTTTCTTCCTTTGGTGTTGATAAAGTTATAGCAAGTCCACTTTTATTTGCTCTTCCAGTTCTTCCTATTCTATGAACATAATATTCATTACTATCAGGTAGATTATAATTAATAACAATATCAACATCATTAACATGGATTCCTCTTGCTGCTACATCTGTTGCTATAAGATAATTAAATGTACCAGATTTAAATTGATCTAAAGTTTGAATTCTTTGAGATTGAGTAATGTCCCCATGAATAACATTAGCATTATATCCTCTGCTTAATAATTTATCTAATACTTCATCAGCATTTCTTTTAGTTTTACAAAATATCATACATCTAGTAGGATTATAAAAATCCATAATTCTACACATAGATTCAATTCTAGTTTTATTATTAACTAAATAGTATTCTTGACTAACATTCTTTGGAGTTTCATCTTCATGTGATACACTTATAGTTTTATAGTCATTAGACATATAATTTTCAGCTATTTTTAAGATGTTTTTAGGCATTGTAGCAGAAAACAATAATACTTGTCTATCATTATTAACTTTTTCAAATATAAACTCTATTTCCTCTTGAAATCCCATACTAAGCATTTCATCAGCTTCATCTAAAACAAAGAATCTAATTTCAGTTATTTTTAATATGTTTCTTTTAATTAAATCTTTAGTTCTACCAGGAGTTCCAACTACAATCTCAACACCTTTTTTAATTGATCTTATTTGTTCTTCAATACTACTACTTCCATATACAGCTACACTGTTAAAGTTAGTGTACTTAGACATTTCTTTAATATCATTATCAATTTGTATAGCAAGTTCACGAGTAGGAGCTAGTATTAAAGCTTGTAGTTTCTTATTATCTTCTAAACTTTGAAGAATAGGAGCTAAATATGCTATAGTTTTACCTGTCCCAGTTTGACTTTGTCCTAATACATCATTTCCATCTATGATTAAAGGAATTATACTTCCCTGTATTTCAGTTGGAGTATCATATCCCTTTTCATTTAGTACTTTTATTATTCTTTCATCTTTTATTATTTCATTAAATTTCATATATCCCTCTTTTGCAACCTACTAATTATACCACAAATTCAAGAAAAAACCTAATGTTTTATGACAATTTCAAAAAAATACTCACACAAGTGAGTAATATAAAAAGAAAACAATAATATTTTAGTTATTTTTAATTAATTTTCTAATTTCCTTATCATATAAATGAAGTTTATATTTAACAGCTATATATTCTTTAAATGATAGATTTAATCCTTTAAAATAATTCTTCTTTCCTGTTTCATATATTGTTTCGATTTCAGAAAACTTGTAAGATTTAATTTCTAAATCAATTGTTTGAATAACTTTGTTATTTGCATAGTCAACATATATTTTATTTCCATCAACTAAACTAAACTCAAAAAAGAAATTTGTATCAAGTAACATTCCATTATAATTATTAAATAAAGAACAATACTTGTAAAACTTAATTGTTACCACTTCAGGCATTTTTAAATCAATAGCATATTTATTAAGTGAAAATAATATTGTGGCATTAGATTCAGTAGTAAGAGAAACTATTGAAGATTCTTCTTCAGTATATTGTATTCCATCTGTTATATTAAGTACTATTCTATTTTCTTCATTATCAAGAATAAGTAACTGTTTATCAAATGTATTATGTTTCTTCTTTCTTCTTGAAACATTAGCCTTATCAAATACAATACACGCTAATTTATTTTTATCCATAACTTTTTCCTTCGCATTAGATTATAGCATACGATATGTCAAATTGTGTACTAAATTTTAAAAAGTAAAATCTATATTATTTAAAACAATAAAAAAGAGTTTAAAACTCTTTACATTACTAATGTTTCTTGCTCTTTAATCTTTTTCTCTTCGAATTCTCTAGTCTTAGGCAACAAAACTGTATCTAAGAATGTCGAAAAAGTTGTTGATGCATCTACAAACTTTGGAAAATCCTTTGATAATTCTTGAAATGATTCATACAGTTTAGCTGCCGCTGGACTTTTCCATACATCTGGATCATTAATACTTTCCATTTTACTTTTTGATTCAAGTAATATTGTTTCCATATTAGAAGTTGCAGACTTCATTGTAGATGAAGCCTCTTCAATTCGTTCTTCACTTAATCTTTCAGCCATTATATCCTCCTATAATCCTATATATTGTTAAATAACTTATTAGCAGAACTTTTAATACTACTAATATGATCTTCATAATCACTTGATGTTCCAACTAAATAGTCACCAAATTTAACAATAACCTCTCCTAATTTTCTGATATTTGCTTCATATTGACGAACACCAAGCACATATTCATCACTATCATCACCTTGCCAACCCTTGTCAATTGTATTAACTTCATTATACAATTTGTCAGTAGAAGTCAAATACTCATTCCCTAGTTCCTTAATATTCATTCCAACAATTCTCAATGCAGATGTTTCTGCAGAAATTTCTATATTAGTCACAATACACCTCCTTTTAGTATACGACTTATATCATATAAACTTATTATACTTCATTAATAAAATAATTACAAATAATTATTTTATTGATTTACATTTTACTCTTATCATACACCTTTAAAATCAATTTTTGTTGTTCTTCATCATATACAAGTTGTACTAATGTATTTGTACCATACCACATATTGTTATTAGCAGACTGAACATATCCTTGTTCTTCTAATGATTTTGAGAAATCAGTATAATTAGTTTGATCAATATCATTAACATTATATGTAATGACTTTAGATGTATCATCTACTACAGATAATTTATCACCAAAATCCGCAAAAGGCACATGTTCTTCGAATTCTTTTGTAGGTAACCTATTTTCTTGCACATCCGAAACATTTGAATGAACATTTCCAGTTATATCAATAGATGAACCACTATTATCATTCCCAGTATTATTGCCTTCATTGGTTGTTGAGTCAGTGTCTGTTGTAGATCCATTATTTGTTGAGTCATTATCTGATGATGAAGTATCATCTCCATTTGTAGCTGTTCCACTGTCAGATGTTGACGCTCCAGTACCTGCTGTTGATGCTCCAGTACCTGCTGTTGATGCTCCAGTACCGGCTGCTGATGTTACAGCACCTGATGCTGCCCCACTTCCGCCACTAGAACTATAGCCACTAGACCCAGGTCCATATGTATTAATAGCTGCTTCCACTTTTTCGGCTGAAGCTCCAGTTTGTCCAGTATATTGAGTTGCTCCAGTTCTATCTCCAGATTTATATGGTACATTTAGTACTGCTGAACCTTTTAAATTCACATTTACTCTTGAAGAAACCATATCTGTAGCAGGAACTTCGCCTAATATTTGTTCAGTACTATAATCAACATAACTTAGTTTTGCATTAGGACTTTTAGTTCCCATATTTTTCCAATTAGTACTAACTGCATGTTTATAATATGTATCTAATATTTCTTTATAATTTAAGCCTTGTTTTGCCATTTCTAACATTGCTGCTGTTGTATTTGAAGTAAAATAAGTAGATATTGCTTTACCATCTTGTGCATATACCATTCCTGTGGTTTCTAATGATGCTTTTGCAGCAGCAGCGGCCACACCACTCCAATCAGCATAATCTCCTCTATCAACAAATAACCTAGTATTGAAACATTGTTTTGAACTTGGATCATTTTGAATTACATGATCTCTTTTATGTACTCCGCCATTATAATCAGAATATATAGTTTGAGCTAAACAATAAGATCTTGCCATTATTGCAAATGCTTTTAAAAATTCCATCATTTGATTATAAGTAATTTCGCCATGGTAGTACTGAGTATATGCTTTCATAGCCTCATGTTCTCCATCTAGTACTCCAATTACATATTGATCAATTGGATATGCATTGCCATTAACATATATTAATAATGAATCATCTAAATTGAAATAACTACCCCATGTTACCTCATCAATAGTTTCACCATCTTCTAATGAAGACAAAACATATCCCCATTCACCAAATACGTTCTCCACATCTCCACCTGTTTCACATGTTTCTGTAACTTGGGCAACTTGTTGCTTTAATTCTTCACTTGCCGGAAAAGAAGAAGGTAATTGAGTAGATGACACAGTTTGAGCTGAAGCTAAAGTTTCATCCATTAATACTTTCGAATTCGCAGCATCTAATGTTGCTTGTTCAAAACTTGTTTTATTATATTTTATTCCTGACATACCCTCACCTATCGCTTTTCTTTACTTTACTCTTTTTGTATTTTTCTCTAGCTTCCTCATATTCCAATTTTCTTTTTTCAGCATATAAAGAAGTAAGTTTAATCTCTAACTTATTTTGTTCTCTTCTTGCTTCTCCTATAATAGATTGTATCTCATTACAATTTTTTGATAATTTAAGTGATTTTTCTTCCAAAGCTCCACCATCAGCAGAATCCCCATCAATAATTAAACCCTCAGACAAGTTTGAATAAGTATCATTTAGTTTAAGACTAGTACTTTTAATTTTAGCTGTAAAAGATGTTAACTTACTTATCAATGATTTATATGAATCAATCTCTGTTGTAACTGAACTAATTTCATTTTTTACACTTTGTAAACGTGACATTAATTTCCTCCTTCAATATCTTGATATAAATATATTATATCATAAAAATATTTATGACAATACATTGTATTTGTAAATCATATTAATTATTTTATCAATATTATCTTTCTTTTTCAACACTATAGCCATTATTTACATGATTATAAGTACCAATTAAATTACCATTACTATACATACTCAGTATATCATTGTCTATTACATATGTATAAATAGACTCTTTTCCCGTGTTTTTATTTTGTAATGTCAATTCATTATTAGTTCCTACCCAATCATATGGAGTTAAGATGTAAAATATCTTATCCTCAGTACTATATAAACCAGTTCCACTATTTGATTCGTTATCAAGTACATATGCAGTACCATTTTCAGAATACCACACGCCTTTTAATGCTGAAATCTTACTACCAGAAAGCTTTTCAAATACCTGAGTTCCTTTTTTAACAAATTCAACTATATTTCCCGAAGAATCAGTCATTTTAAACATATTATTATCAAAATCACAACTTATTGAATAAGTGTAATCATATATAATTTCATCAATAGCATAATGCATTCTTATATAGTGGGTTTAAAGTAATGCTTTTTTAACATCTATATTATTTTGTTTTTTAAAACTTCATTTCACTCTATCTATTTTCAATTTGACTTTTAATATATTCTTGCATTCCTTCATCTGTACAATAAATATAACAGCCTTTCATTCCTCTAGTCATCAGCGTCCTATAAGTATTTTTAATAATTGCATCAGCAATTCTGTTTGCCACTTCTATTCCTTGCTCTTTTGCTATTTTCTTTATTCCATTAAGAGATGTATCGGTTTTTGCTCTTTTTGAATAGTCTGTAATTATATGTTCATTTTCATATCTTAAATCATTACCAATTATTACTCCAACATAATCAAATTCCAAGCCCTGACATGTATGAATACAGCCAGCTTCCTTAACCGAATTTTTACCTATTGCAAATTCTTCTCCACTTTCTAAATTCCAACTAATTTCAAAATTCTTCTCTGGAATTTTAATTTCATGAAAATCAGTATCTCTTCTTGTTTTACCTGTAGGCCATTCCCAACAATATCCAGCTACTATTCGAGATTTGTTATTTATTTTATTTTTTTCTTCAATTAGCCTTCTCATTTCATTTGGATCTTCAAATATTCTAAAATCATAGTCAAATCCATCAATATCAAAATTTGCAGTTTCTTTTATTTCTAACAAATTATTTAGCCATGCAATATAGCCATCAGAACCATTACATCTAAATTGACTATCC
>CAYVZW010000013.1:0-18230 GCA_964456325.1 uncultured Clostridium sp.
TAGTGTAACAACAATAGGGACGTATGCATTTGGTAGTAATCAATTAACAAGTGTAACAATTCAAACTAAAACATCATCAAGTGATTTTACTAGTTATGGACGTAGTTTGTGGGGATGGGCTAGCGGTGTAACATGTACTAAAGATAACACTAGCAATGTAACAAATGGATGTATAACATGGGGTGCTGAATAGAATAATGAGAAGTAATAATTAATTGCTTCTTTTAATTTACTTTAAAATATATTATAATATTCTTGGAGATGCAAATGAAAGAAACAATAGAATTTAAGAATATAGATGAATTATATAAAAGGGTAAAGCCAGCACTATTTTCAAAGTGTAAAGAAATAAGAAATGCTGGATATAATCTTGTTAATGAAAAAGATATATGGAATTATTTAGTTACTACTTCTTGGAAAAAAAGAAATGATTTAGAATTAAGTGATTTAGTTACTGATATTTTATATGTTGATAACTATGCACTAAATGAATATGTAATGTCTAGAATGAAAGAAATGAAAAATAAAGTAGATAATAATGAATCTACAAGTATTTTATAGGAGTGATGATGAAGAATTTAATTAAAAGTATATGTGTTTTATTATGTATTATTATTTTATCAGTTGTGTTAGTCAAACCAACTCTTAAAAATATTAGTTATGGAATTGATTTACAAGGTGGATTTGAAATACTTTATAATATTGAGCCTTTAGTTGAAGGAGAAAAACTTACACAAGATGATTTAGATAGTACATACAAAGCAATTGTTAACAGAATAGATACTCTTGGGGTAAGTGAACCAGTAATTAATTTCGAAGGTGACAATTTAATAAGAATACAACTTCCTGGAGTATCTAATGAAGAAGAAGCTAGGGATAGAATAAGTACTACAGCAGTATTATCATTTAGGGATACCGAAGATAAATTATTAATGACTAGTGATGTTCTTGGAAAAAATGGAGCTAAAGTAAGTCAAAATACAAAGACATTTTATTATCAAGTTAGTTTAGATATTAAGGATAGTGAAAAGTTTTATAATGTAACAAAAACAGTATCGGAAAAAGGCAATGATCAAAATAAAATGGTTATTTGGTTAGACTTTATTGAAGGAACTGACTCATACGAAAGCGAAAAAGATGTATGTGGTAAAGATGGTAACATGAAATGTATTAGTGCTCCATACGTTAATGATGCATTAAGTGGAAATGTTGTAATTGATGGAACATTTACTAAAGAAGAAGCACAATATTTAGTTGATTTAATTAATAGTGGGAGTTTGCCTACTAGATTAACTGAGGAATCCACTCCTAAAAGTGTATCTGCTTCATTTGGTGAATCAACTATTAATAAAACAGGTATAGCTGGTATAATTACATTAGTAGTAATTTCATTAATACTAATATTCAAATATAGAATAAGTGGTTTAATAGGAAGTATTTGTTTAATGTTATATGCACTACTTGTATTTATAGTATTTAATGCAGTAGGTGGTGTTTTAACTTTAACAGGAATAGCTGCTTTAGTATTAGGTGTTGGTATGGCAGTAGATTCAATCATAATTGCGACTGAAAGAATTAAAGATGAATTAAAACAAGGAAAAAAATTAAATGCTGCATATAAAGAGGGTAATAAAAGTAGTATTGTTGCGATAATAGATGCAAATGTAACAACATTAATAGCTGGTATAATACTATATATATTTGGTGAATCTTCAGTAAGAGGGTTTGCTACAATGCTTATAATAACAATATTTATTACAATAATTACAACTGTAATACTATATAGATTCATACTAGGAAGTTTTATTAAAACAAAAGTATTTAATGATAAAGAAGTATTGTTACTTGGAAAAACAAAAGATAAAACAAATTTTGATTTTAATAAAAATGCTAAATATGCAATATATACCTCACTTGCTATAATAATAGTTGGTGTTGTATTCTTACTAATAAATGGATTTAATTTTGGAGTTGATTTTACTGGAGGAACTAATATTGAATTAACATCACAAAGCAAAATAGATTTTAATGAAGTAAAAAATGTATTAAAAGGATATGATATTATCGATTATAATACATACATAGGTAGTGATAGTGAAGGTTACATTAGAATAAATGAAATACTTGAAGAAAAAGATGAAGTAAGTGTAAAAGAAGAGCTTAATAATATTGGACTTGAAGTTTCTATTAATGAAATAAGTACACTTGTAACAAAGAGTTTAACAAAGAATGCTATTAAAGCATTGATATTCTCAATAATAGGCATAGTAATATATGTTGCGATTAGATTTAACTTTAATTATGCTATTAGTGGTATACTAATGTTAATACATGATGTATTAATAATATTATCAGTATTTGCTATATTTAAAATAAGAGTTGATTTTATTATAGTGGCAGCACTTCTTACTATAATTGGTTATTCAATTAATGATACAATAGTGGTATTTGATAGAATTAGAGATAATAGAAATAAAATATATAAGAAAAAGACTAAATTAACTGAAAGTGAGCTTATTAATCTTGTAAATACTTCATCTAATGAAACTATTATTAGAAATATATGGACTAGTGTTACCACTATAGTAGCTGTTATATCATTAATGATAGTTAACTTAAATTCAATATTTACATTTAATATTGCTATTCTAGTTGGTTTAATTGCTGGAAGTGTATCATCTTTAATAATTGGTTCTAAAGTATGGTTAATACTTGAAAAAAGAAATATGAATAAACCAGAAGATAAAGATGATGAAGTAAAAGAATTATTAATTAAAGGAATAAATTCTTAAGGGAGGTGATTCCTATTAAAAATTATGATGATTTAAAGGAACTATTATCTGAGTATATGGAGAATGATTATATAGATTTTATTGATAAATACTATAATCAGGCACTAAAAATATATGATGGTATGAAAAGACAAACAGGAGAAGACTATATTATGCATCCAATTAATGTTGCATATATATTAGCGGATTTGAAAATGGATCCAATTACTATAGGATGTGCTTTAATACATGAAGCAATATCTTTAGGTAAAATGACATATGAAGAAATTGAAAATATGTTTGGGACTGATTCTGCTAATATTGTATCTTCTGTTACTAAAATAAGTAATTTAAAACAAACATTTAAAGTGAATAATCCTGAAAAATATAGAAGGATTCTTGTTGGATTATCTGAAAATCCATCGACATTATTTATTAAACTTGCTGATAGACTTCATAATCTTAGAACATTAAGTGTACACGAGCCAGAACATCAAAAGTATATAATTGATGAAACTCAAAATATTTATATTCCAATAGCGCATAGACTTGGTCTTAAAAAACTTAAAAGTGAAATGGAAGACTTATGTCTTAGGAATAGTGTTAAAGAAGATTATGATAAGATATTAGATAGGATAAATGCTTCAAGAGACGAACTTGATAAATCACTTGATAAGATGAAGAGTGAAATAAGTCATATATTAGATGCTCATAATATTAAATATGAAATATTAAGTAGAGTTAAATCTGTACGTGGTATTTATAATAAATTAGCTTTAGGTAGAAAATGGGAAGATATATATGATTTACTTGGGTTAAGAGTACTTGTAAACTCTATTGAAGACTGTTATAGAGTAATTGGTTTAGTACAATCTAAATATCAACCGATTCCAAATAGATTCAAAGATTATATAGCTAATCCTAAATCAAATATGTATCAAAGTTTACATACTACTGTGTTTGGTGAAGATGAAAGAATATATGAAGTTCAAGTAAGAACTTATGACATGGATGAAATAGCTGAAAAAGGTATTGCTTCACATTGGAGTTATAAAGAAAAAACAGATGGAAGCATTAAGAATGTTCTTGATTCAACTCTTGAACAATTAAGAGCTTTAGTTGAACTTAATGATATTGAATCAAATATGGAATTCTTTGGTAATATTAAAGAAGAACTTAAAAAGAATGAGATATATGTTTTAACACCAAAAGGAGATATTATTGAACTTCCAAGTGGTAGCACTCCAATAGATTTTGCATATAAAATACATAGTGAAGTTGGAAACTCAACAGTTGGAGCTTTAGTTAACTCTAAAATGGTGAAATTAGACCATATTTTGAACGATGGGGACTTAGTTGAATTAATTACTCAAAAAGGACATTTTCCTTCAAAAGGATGGCTTAAAATAGTTAAGACAGAGTCTGCTAAAAGTAGGATTAAATCTTTCTTCTATAAAAAAGAAAGAGATAAATATGTTTCTTTAGGTAAAGAAATGATGTTAAATGAATGTAAGAAGAGAAACTTAGATATTAATGAAATATTTAATGAAGATAATGTTAAAAAATTAACTACTTCATTAAAATTAGATACATTAGATGATATATATTTTTCAGTTTCTACATTAAGATATTTATCTTCTACAATATTAAGTAAATTAGAAATTAAAACTGAGAATAAGAAGAAACTTCCTACTATTGATAAGAAATCTAGTAAGAGTGGAATTTTAGTATCGGGTTCTTCTGATATATTATGTACTTTAGCAACTTGTTGTAATCCAGTTTATGGTGAAGATATTGTTGGCTATATAACTAAAGGATATGGAGTTAAAATCCATAGTAAGAATTGTCCAAACATTGATATGAATAATGAAAGAATTATAGAAGCAACATGGGAAACTAGTAATGATAATAAATATACTGCTAAAATAAAAGTGTATGTTGATGAAGTAGGAGATACTCTTGTTGATATTGCATCTCTTGCAACTAAATATGATATAACAATGGATTCTATTAACTTAATAAATAGAAATAAAGAATTATTTTATGATGTTAGTTGTAGAGTAAGAAATATAGAAAAATTAACAAGTTTTATTGATGAAATTAAAACATTGAAGTCAATTAATCATGTTGAGAGAGTTTTTATTTAATAGTTTTGTCATAAATATATGTTATAATTATTAATTAAGGAGGAATAAATGAAAAATATTCTTAATCAAATAGTAAATAAATGGAAAAATTTTAAATATTCTGTTTCTAATAAACCATGGTTACAATATTATAAAAATATTCCAGAGCATCTTGATTACTTTGATGGAAGTATGTTTGAGAATGTAAAAGAATGTGCTTTAAAATACCCTAATAATATTGCATATGAGTATTTTAATAATAGGTGTAATTATAAGAACTTTATTAGTAGTATTGAAGAATGTGCTAAAAGTTTAAAGGTAATTGGTGTTAAGGAAAATGAGAATGTTACTATATGTATGCCAAATACACCTGAAGCAATTATTATGTTTTATGCTGTTAACTCTATTGGAGCTATTGCTAATATGATACACCCACTATCAAGTGAAAATGAAATTGAGTTTTATTTAAATAAAGCTGAATCTAAATATATTTTAGCAATTGATTTTACATATGATAAAATATTATCAATTAAAAAGAAAACTAAATTAAAAACAATAATTATTTCACCCATGGAAGATGGGATGGATACTACTACTAAAATAGGATATAAGTTATTGAATATAAATAAGAAAAAGATTGTAATAGATTCTAAAAAAGCAATGTTATTTAAAGAGTTTATTAATCTAGGATATAATTATGATAAGAGTCCTTTTGTACATAGAGAACCTAATGATATAGCAGTTATTTTATATAGTGGAGGAACAACAGGTAAACCTAAAGGGATAATGTTATCTAATCTATGTTTTAACTCTATTGCTTTACAATGTGAATTTATGGTAAAACCGGTTGCTGGAGAATCAATATTAGCCGCAATGCCTATATTCCATGGATTTGGACTTGGAATATGTATACATGTACCACTTACAATAGGCATGAAATGTATATTAGTTCCTAAAATGACAACAACTAATATTAATAAATATCTTAAGAAAAAGAAACCTAATTTCTTAACAGTTGTTCCAACTTTACTTGAACTAATTGCTAAAGAAAGAGCTCCTAGTAATTCTCTATCAAGTGTTAAATGTATACTATGTGGAGGAGACTTCTTAAACATGGAACTTAAGAGTAAAGTAGAAAAATACTTTAAAGATCATGGAAGCAATGCAGTTATTAGAATAGGGTATGGACTTACTGAATGTACTGCTTCAACTTGTGTTAGTCCAATAGAAGGGTATAAACCAAATTGTATTGGTATTCCTTTTCCTGACACAATGTATAAAATTGTTAGAATAAACACTCTTGACGAGTGCAAGACAGATGAAGACGGGGAAATATGTATTAATGGTCCTTCTGTTATGTTAGGATACCTAAATGATAGAGAAGAGACTTTACAAACATTAAAAGAACATAGTGATGGGAAAATATGGCTTCATACAGGTGATATTGGTTCTATGGATAATACTGGTCTTGTTTACTTTAAATCACGTTTAAAAAGAATTATTATTTCTTCAGGGTATAATATATATCCATCTCATTTAGAAGAAATACTTAATAAACATCCTAAAATATTCACATCTACTGTTATTGGTATTCATCATCCAACTAAAGTACAAGTTGCTAAAGCATTCATTGTATTAAAAGAAGGAGTAGAGCCATCAAATGAATTAAAAGATGAAATAAAAGCTTATTGTAAAAAGAATCTTGCTAAATATGCAGTGCCTTATGTATTTGAATTTGTTGATAAACTTCCTAAAACTAAATTAGGAAAAGTTGCATATAGAGAATTAAAATAAAACTAAAATGTTTTATTTTATATGCAGGTATAGTTTAGCGGTAGAATGTAACCTTCCCAAGGTTGAAATGAGGGTTCGACTCCCTTTACCTGCTCCAAAAAGAAAAAAACTCGAACTTTTTATTGTTTGAGTTTTTTAATAAATATTAGTTTTTTAACAAGGTAACATGTACACACGCTAATACTTTCTATTGAACTTTATGTGAAAAATATGTATAATTAATAGAGGATGGAGTATTATGATAGGATTTTATGATTATACAGTTTGGCTAACATATCTTGGATTTTTATCAGGGTTAGGTGGAATAATAAATGCATTTAGTGGTCACTCATTTCTTGCAATATTTTGCTTAATGTTTTCTGGACTTTGTGACATGTTTGATGGTAAAGTTGCAAGAACAAAAGAGAGAAGAAGCAAGGATGAAAAAACATTTGGAATGCAAATTGACAGTTTATCTGATTTAGTTTGCTTTGGAGTTTTACCAGCTTCTATTGCTTTTAGTATTGGAATAAATAGATTATACTTTTTACCGATTATACTTTTTTACCCTTTGGCAGCATTAATTAGATTAGCATACTTTAATATGTTAGAAATTAACAGAAATAGTGATAGTCCAGTAAAATTCTATACAGGTCTTCCAGTAACTAGTTCTGCTTTAATATTTCCATTTATTTATATATTTAGAAAGTTTCTTGGTAAATACTTTATATTTATATATGGACTAACTCTTTTAATTGTTGGATTATTATTTATTAGCAAGTTTAAAATTAAAAAACCGAGAGTTAAAACAATGATATTATTTATACTACTCGGAATAGTTGAAATAATAGTTATTATTACAATTAAGAGATTTTTATGAAATATATAATAAGAAAAAGAAATAGTAAAGATAATATTTGTTTAGAGTCTAATAAGTCTCTTAATTTTTTATATGGAAATATATTTGGAAGAGTCATTCTTAAAATATTTATATCTAAATTTTTCTCATCTTTGGTAGGTTGTTATATGAATAGTAGTTTGTCTAAACACAAAATTAAAAAAACAATAGAAAAAAATAGTATTAAAATAAATGAATATGAAAGTATAAAGTATAAGTCATATAATGAATTCTTTACTAGAAAAATAATTGATAATAAAAGACCAATAGTTAGTAATAAAAATATATTTATTTCTCCGTGTGATTCTGTGTTAAGTGTATATAGTATTAATAAAGATTTAACCTTGAAAATAAAGGACTCATATTATTCAATAGACTCTTTAATTGAAAAGAAGATATTAAATGAATATATTGATGGATATGCTTTAGTATTTAGACTTACAGAAGATAATTATCATAGGTATTGTTATATAGATAATGGATATCAAGATATAAATATTCCTATTAAAGGAGTTTACCATACAGTACAGCCAATATCACTTAATAATTATAATTTTTATAAAACTAATAATAGAGAGTATACAGTTCTTCACACAGACAATTTTAATGAAGTCATTCAAGTTGAAATAGGTGCAATGTGTATTGGAAAAATTAAGAATATACACGAAAATTATAAATTTAAAAAAGGTGAAGAAAAAGGCTATTTTGAATTTGGAGGTTCCACTATTGTTTTACTTATTAAAAAGAATGTTATTGATTTAGATAAAGATATTGAAATTAATTCAAAAAATAATATAGAGACTATTGTTAAATATGGTGAAAAGGTAGGAACATCTAATTTAATAGTTTGATGTTTTTGCAATAATAAGATATTATAGAAATATATGATAGATATTAAAGAAAAAAATAATTGGTTCATTAGTAAAAAAGGCATAATACTTATAACGTTTTTAATTTGTATATGTCTAGTATTATTTATAAAACACTTTTTAATTAATGACAATAGTAACGATTTTTCTACAAAACAACGGTAATAGTATAGCATTATTTGTAGATGATATTGAAGTTCAATCTTTAGATAGTGATAAATATTATGATTTATTATCATATACTTGTCCAAATGGAGAAACTGCCTCTTGGAATATCATTGAAAGTGGATTAAACATTTATCCAATTGCCTCTGCAACAAAATGCAAATTATATTTTGAAGAAAAAACAACTATTATTGTTACTTTTAATGCTAATGGAGGTACTTCTAGTAGTGAATCTGACACATTTGTTATAGGTCTTAATTATGGCTCTTTACCAACTGTGCAAAAAATGGCTATGTGTTTGTTGGGTGGTATACTAGCAGCAGTGGTGGAACATTAGTTACAAGTTCAACTGTTGTGACTAATGTAGAAAATCACACATTATACGCTCATTGGGTTAATTCTGTGGTTAGTTATTCAACATCTACAGATACATATTAAACATTTACTGCCCCAATTACTGGAAATTACATAGTTGAATTGTGGGGTTCCGGTAATTCAAATGGAAATGGATCTTATACTAAAGGAACTATTTCTTTATCTTCTGGAGAGGAACTATTCTTATATGTTGGAGTTGCACAAGGGAATAATCATGGCGCTACTGATGTTAGGCTGTCAAATACTGAGTGGAATGATAGTTCTGGTTTAATTAGCAGAATTATGGTAGCTGCTTCTGCTGGTTCTTCGGGTGTAGCAGGAGGATTATCTGGTTATGCAGGCTCAACTGCAGCTGAGACCCCATTATCTGATGAATGTATTGATACTTATTCTGCTGGTGTCGGAACTCAAACTTCTGGTGGAACTGGTGGGCAAACTAGATGGTGTGATAAACCTGGAGCAACATGTAAAAGTTGTGAAAAAACAACTGCATCTGTTGGAACTTTTGGGATAGGTGGTAATGGTGCTGGCGGAAGTGGAAATATTGGCGGTGGTGCTTATACAAGTATTGCACAAGCATATTCCAGTGGTGGAAGTTCATTTATAAGTGGACTTACTGGTTGTGCTGCGGTTATATCAAGTTCAAGTACATCTACAAGGCTAGGTACAGATAGTGCAACATGTTTAGAAGGTTCAACTGATAATCTTTGTAGAATATATTATAGTGGAAATATAGGAGATGGAGCAGCTAGAATTACAATAGCAAATTAAAAAAATACTTAATTAATTACTTAAGTATTTTTTATATGCTTTTTTTGAAGTCAATTCATTATTAATTGAATATTTGATTTGTTTTTCATTACATATCTTATCTAAGAAATAATCAAGTAGATATGGATTTCTAATAAATAAAGGTCCAATATTTTCAGTTGCATATACATTTTTATATGTAAATCCTTCATCTTTTTTAGTTCCATCATTAGAATACTTAATATCTGTTTTAAATAATGGTGTTTTTATATTATTTACTCTACCACATCTATTTTGAAATCCAATTATTTTTTCTTTTATTAAGTTAGTTGCTGAAATAGTTTCTCCTACTATCCTTAAGTTTGAAGCACTTTTAAAGCTAATTTCAGTTAAATATTCTATATTGTAGTCAAATATCTTCAATCCATTTATTTCATTTGTATCTGTCTTTATGTAGCTTCCAAATAAATACATTGAATTTCCAGTTAAAAATAAATATTTATTTGATTCTATATATTTTTTAATATCATTATTTCTTTTCTTTAAATCTTCCAATGCTAGTAATATATTTTCTTCATCACCCGAACCTATATAAACAATATCGTATTTAGTAAAATCTATTTTGTCATTTAAACTTTTAAAATCCACTTTAGTTTTAATACCATTTCTTTTTAGTTCATGAACAATTGCTCTAATGTTAGCATTCTCTCCATATAGATTTAGAAGGTCATAATATAAATGTAATATATTAATCATTATTATCCTCCTTTATTATTTTTTTAAGTTCAATTTCTTTATCAAAGCATACCATAGAATATATTTTACCTTTAGTTTTATTCTTAACTATTTTACTTAAATCATTAATATTATTAACAAGTATTAATTTGTTATGATTGATACCAGCATATTCCATTCTAAGAAGCATATCATAATTGAATTTACCAATAAGTATTATTTTATTTATTGATGAGTCACATAAACTTTCAAAATCAATATCCCATATCCACGAAATATCATTTTCTTTATATCTTCTACTAGAAGAATCAAATCCTAATATAATTGTTTTTTCTTTTTCATTATCATGAAGTATATAGTCAAGAGATTGCTTATAACTTAAATTATTTTCATTTTTACTTACTAGCATTTGCCACTTTCTATTATTGAAGTCATATATTTCTAATCTTTTAGTTGTTATATTCTCATCATTTATTATCTTTAGTATGTCTTCTTCTTTTACATTCAATGTTTTTGATAATGCATAGCATCCAGTTATAAAAAATACTGTATATAAGAAGTTTGATGGTAATTTAATTTCTTTTTCATCAATTGTTATTATTCTATTATCTACATCAATATTTCTTGCTTCATAGTCAACATCTCCTCTAAAGAAGTCATAACTTGGGCAATTATATTTTCCTAAATGCCCATAGTGATAATATTCATATTCTAGTTTTTTATGACAAATAGGGCAGTAGCATGCATCTTTATTATTTAAATTTGATGGTCTTGAATAATCATTTTTAGCAACACCATATGTAGTTACTGGTCCCATATAATTTATCCTTATTCTATTTACATAAACATCATCTGCATTAAGTATTAAATGTGTTTCTTTTGGAATAGAAGACTTAATACATTCAAATATTCTATATGGATGACTATTTCTAGGTGGTTGATCTCTTGTAATATTAGTTATCATTAAATGAGTAGGTTTTATATAATTAAATACTATTTTCATATACTGTTCATCTAATTCCATTAAGAGTACATCTTTATTAACTTTGCCGAAAAGATTAGAATTGTTAAGTATTAATGAGGTTATAGCATTTATTGTATTACTTCCCTCTTTATTATATATTACTGTATAATTATTTCCGGTAAGTATTTTATACATTAGTTCAGTCGAAGAACTTTTACCACTAGAACCAGTAATTCCTACTACATATTTAGGTAGTTTAATCTTTTTTAGAATATTCTTATCTAATTTATTAGCCCAATATCCACCAATAACACTTCCTTCATGTCCAGTTATTTTGCTAACAAAATTGATACATTTACAAGCCAATATTACAATAAATCTCCACATTTTACTCACCTCTATACTTATTATACATTTTTTATAAAGTTTTATAAAGAAAAAAGAACTAATTGTTCATAGTTCTATTAAGTTTAATTTGTTTTTTATACTCATTGTATGATAATTCTGGTTTATACATGGAAGTATCAAATCCTAATCTTCTTCTCATATTAAAGTCTTGCTTATCTTCTTCACAAAGATTATTGAAATAACTTCTATAATATTGAGCCCAATCTTTAAATGAATCAGTACTTTCTTCAGTACATAAATCATCTATACTATCTATCTTTACGCCAAACTTTCTAGTTGAATACATTATATAATAGTATGCATAATTCATTTCTTCAATATCATAGTTGAATTTTCCACTTGTTAAATCTTCATATAAATAATATATTTGAATTTCATCAAGTGAATCAATTGTATCAGCTAGTGATTTTAAACTACCAGGATATATACCTCTAATTTTATCATTTTGATTTGAGGATTCATGTTCTAAGTTTAAAACCTGTTCATTATAATTTCCTTTTAAATCACTGATTTTTTCTTTTGTTATTGCGATTATTCCTTTTGCTCCATCTTTGGCATCTGACAATACTTCTTCAATTGTTTTAGTACCACCAAGCATAAGTATTAATGCATTTGCTTTGTCAGTTGCATCTTTAGCAAATATTTTAGCATTTTCTCTTACTTTATCTGTATCTATATTGTTGATTGCATCTTTAATTTTACCTTTTACATCCGTATTATTATAGAAAGATTCTAATTCTTCATCACTAAAATATTTTGTTTTATTTGTTTCTCTATCACATAATACAACATTAATAATTTTAGTCTGGAATTTTTGTATTGGAACTAATCTTGTTAATATTACTTTTTCATATAAAACATTATATGGATTTTTATTACTCCATATTACATTGTGCTCTCTTTTACTATTAGCAAGAACTGTATCATAACTTAAAACTGACTTGCTAGTAGTTAATATTGGTATTATTTCTTCTAGCTCATGTCCAATATACAAAGCACTTTCATTAACTTTTAATGATATATTCTCTTTTGAATCATACTGAATAGTAAATCTATCATTTCCAATTTTCCCTTCAATAATATTCCCTATAACTGTAATTTCAGATTCTGGGAATCTATCTTTAATTTGTGATAATAATATCTCATAATTATCTAAATTCATTTTTTCCCTCCGAATATGATTTTTATTTTATAATAAAAAGTCTTTAAAGTAAAGACTTATTCATCATATTGGTGACCCGTATGGGATTTGAACCCATGAATGTTGCCTTGAGAGGGCAATGTGTTAACCATTTCACCAACAGGCCAATTACTTATAGATGATATCATTTTATTAACTTTTTTTCAAGTATTATGTATAAATTTATTATATAAGTAAAGAATAAAGGTATGAATAATAATGAATATGATAAGTTGGTTAAGTCAATAATTAAGAAAGAAAATCCAGTTAAAAATGTTTTAATTGCATTTGTATCTGGAGGATTAATGGGAGCTTTAGGTCAAATACTATTTGAATGGTACTTAAAATTATTTAATGTTAGTGCAAGTGACTCATATTTATATGTTTTTATTACACTAGTTATAGTTGGATCATTATTAACCGGATTAGGTTTTTTTGATAAGGTACTTAGTTTTTGTAAATGTGGTCTTATAGTTCCAAGTACTGGATTTGCTAATACAATGACCAGTTCAGCAATGGATTATAAAAATGAGGGATTTGTAAAAGGAATAGGTGGAAGCATTTTTAAATTAACGGGAAGTATTATTCTATATGGGATTATATTTGGAATAATATTTGGGTATATAAGGAGTTTAATAGTATGACATATAAATTTGATAATGTTTTTATAAATGAAAAATATACATTATTAGCTTCATCGTTAAATAATCCATTAGTCAAAAATAATGTTGATAAGTTTGTAGATGATTATTTTCTTAATAAAAAAACTACTGAGGAAGCTGAAAGTATGTACCAAGGCATAACAATTAAAGGAGTTATGAATAAAGAAAAACTATTAGAAAGTGATATAAATCTATTAATAAATAGTGACCTCCAAAATCAAAATCTTGCTTCGAGTTTATGCAATTCAAAGTTCAATATTCCTTCATTGAATATATATAGTGCTTGTGCATCTTTGATTGAAGGCTTAATTATTGCTTCTAAGTTTGCTCAAAATAATAATAAAATTATAGTAACAGTTTCATCACATAATTTAGTTAGTGAAAAACAGTTTAGATTTCCTATTGAATATGGTGCGGTTAGAAAAATGGTGAATGGATGTACTGCAACAGGTAGTGTAAGTGTATTATTATCAAATAATCCAAGTAAAATAAAGGTTGAAAGTGGAACAGTTGGAAAAATAATCGTTACTAATCACAAGGATGCTAATGATATGGGTTCTGCTATGGCTCCTGCATGTGCTGAAGTTATACATGATCATCTAAGTAATATGAAGAGAAAATCAAATTATTATGATCTTATATTAACTGGTGATTTAGGAGAATATGGCGTACAAATAATGAAAGAATACTATAAAAGAGTATATAAGGATGAATTAAAAAATGTTATTGATTCTGGAAACATATTCTATAAGGATAATAGCATATATTGTGGTGCAAGTGGGCCGATATGTATAGGACTTATACTATTTGATTATATTTTAAAGAATAGTAAATATAAGCGAATATTAGTAGTTGGTACTGGTTCATTGCATTCTGTTATTAGTTCTAATCTTAAATTACCAATGCCAGCGGTTAGTCATGCTATAAGTTTGGAGGTATTATGACATATATTTATGCATTTATGTTTTGTGGGATAGTTTGTGCATTATCACAAATAGTCCTTGAAAAAACAAAGTTTACTCCAGGACATATGAATACATTATTAGTTATTATTGGAACTATATTATCTGGATTTGGGGTTTATGATAAGTTAATTGCAACATTTGGTGCAGGAGCAACAGTCCCAATAGTTAATTTTGGACATTTATTGGTAAGCGGTGCGAGCGAAGGGTATTTGTCTAGTGGAATTGTTGGGTTATTCAAAGGAGTATTATTATATGCTGGTGCTGGTGTATCCGTGGCGGTGGCCTCAGCTTTTATTGTTACGATGCTTTTTAAGGTTAAACACTAAAATATTACTTATGTAATATTTTTATTTATATTTAAAAAATAATTGAGATTAACATTATAATTTGATATAATCTTAATTGTAAAGAATAAAGGTGATTATATGAAAGAAGAAAATAAAAAAATTATTCCACAGCCTATGCCTGCCACTGCTAAAAAAGTTGAAGCTACCAAAACGCCTGCGAATAATGTTGTACAGAATCCAACACCATTGAATACTAAAACTAATGAAACACAAGATTCACAATTATCACAAACAAAAACGGTAGCAGAAGAAGTTAAAATAGAAGCTATTAATCCAACTGACGGATCTAATACTCCTGTTCAAACTGTGGTTGCACCCAATTCTACTTCTTCTGTAACACCAGCAGTAGAATATAGTACTAATAAAAAAAAGAGTAGTAATTTTTTATTTTTCTTAGTTATTATAATTTTACTTGTAATTACTTTTTTTATAGATAATGTTGTTGACTTTTTAACTGAGGATAATTATCAATATTTAAATGGAATAACGCCTGATTCTTCAAGTAGTAATTTAGTTAATGGATTCATTAAAGTTGGAGAAAACAATAGTTTTATTAAGCTAGAAAAAATTAAATTTTATAATTTTAGACAAACTGATAGTGGAGTAGTATCTTTAGATTTTATATCAGATAAAAGTATATCTAAACCAGAAAATTTAGAGATATATGTAGAATTGTATAATTCTAATCAAGAATTATTATATAAAGAATTGTTTAATCCAGAAAGTAAAATAGAAAACGGTGTTGTTACACAATATAGTATGTATGTTTCTAATGATGTTTATTTGGCAGTATTCTATGCTAAAACTGTTATATATACAAAAGCTGAAAAAGCTTCCACTCAATCATTATCATGTACATATACTATTAAAAATAATAATATAGATCTTATATATAAAAATACATATAATTTTATTAATAATGAACTTAATAGTTATGATGTTAGTAAATCATATACATCAACAAGTGAGAATGCAGAAGTATTAAAATATAAAGCTGAGATTAAAGAAGAATATTTAGACATTACTAAATACAATATAACTAATAACTATAAAGATAATTTGTTAACATATACAATTTCACTTGAAAATTATCCTGAAGGATATACTCCTTTATATTCAAAAGGTACTGTTATGAAAACAATAAGCAATAAAGAAAAATTAAAGAAATGGACATGTGAATAATGGATATACTTAATATAGGGGATTTTGAAGGACCACTTGATTTGCTCCTTCATTTAATTAAAAAAAATAAGATGGAAATATTTGATGTTGAAATATCTGTAATTACAAAACAATATCTTGATTTTATACATGAAATGAGTGACAAAAATTTAGATATTGCAAGTAAATATTTAGTGATGGCAGCTGAATTAATTGAAATGAAAAGTAGGAAGTTATTGCCTAATTCAAATGAAGATGACAATGAAGATGAATTATTAAATCCAGAAGAAGAACTTAAGAGAAGACTGCTTGAATATCAAAAGTATAAAGATAGTACAAATACATTTAGATCTTTAGAGGAAAAGAGGAATAATTATTTTACAAAAGCTCCTGAATTAATAAGTGATTATTCAACTCAGAAAATTGAAAATGATGGAAGTGTTGGCATATTTGATTTGCTTGATGCTTTTCAAAAACTTTTGGAGAGACAAAATTATAATAAACCAATTAACACAAAAATTACTAGAAAAGAGTTGTCAGTTAAAGAAAGAATTGTTAAAATAAGAGATATGCTTAATAAAAAGCAAAAAGTTAATTTTCTTGAATTATTTGATGATTTTAGTAAACCATATGTAGTTGTTACATTTTTATCTGTACTTGAAATGGCAAAAAATAGAGAGATAAATATAAAACAAGATAATAATTTTAGTGATATTTACTTGGAAAGAGTTGGTTAAAATGAATTTTAAAGCAGTATTAGAAGGTATTTTATTTGTAGTTGGAGACGAAGGAATATCTTTAGAAGAGATTAAGAAAATATTAGAATTGGATGAAGAAGAAGTTAAAAAATTATTAATGGAGTTAAGAAAAGATTATGATGAAAACGATAGGGGACTTCGAGTATCATTTCTAGGTAACTCATTTAAATTAACTACAAAGGAAGAACATAAATGTTATTATGAAAAATTAGTTTCTGATATAAAAAATCCAACTTTATCAAATGCTTCACTTGAAGTATTAGCAGTGATTGCATATAATGAACCAGTTACAAGATTAGAAATAGATGAAATAAGAGGTGTTAATTCTTCTCAAATAGTTAGAAGATTACTTGCTAGAGGATTTATTAAAGTTTGTGGAAAAAAAGATAGCATAGGTAAGCCTAATTTATATAAAACGACAGATGATTTTTTAGATTATTTTGGTCTTGCTTCTAAAAATGATTTACCAAAAATTATAGTTAAAGAAACGGTAACAGATGATAAAGAGTTATATGAAGCAAATTATAAAGAAATTAAACAAGAAAAAAGATGAAATTAATCATCTTTTATTTTTGCTTTCTTTTCTTTAAAATGATTACACCATCATTATTTAAGTCATCTTCTCTATTTGTATCTATTTTTAGTCCAGCTCCAAATGCTAATCCAATGAATCCAGCATATAACAATAAGTCAGATGGAGATTCATCACCAGTCTTAGGTGCTTCTTCAGGTATTTCAGCTTTCTCTGTTGGAGATGGTGTAGGTGTAGGGTTTTTAGAATTTGGCGTAGATGTAATTGAAGGCGTATTACCAGGTTGTGTAGTCGTTGGTGGCGTATTACCGGGTTGTGTAGTCGTAGGTGGTGTGGTAACAGGAGGTGTAGTAACAGGAGGTGTAGTAACAGGTGGAGTATTTATTGGAACATTGATATTAATGCCAACATGAAATTCAAATCCATTTCTTGCCTCCAAATTATTTACTATTGCAATTCCACAGACACTAGCATTATCACCAATTAAATTAGTGTTTGGTGCAAGTAAAGTGCCATATAATTCACAAGATGTCATGGTTAATTCGCTAGAATTTACAATATTAATTGTTATTCTACCGGCATTTTCTCTTAAATACGTATTATCAGAATTACCATTAATTGAAAAACTTCCATTTAGTAAGTCAATTGCTTGATCTGATGTTAAATTTATTACAGCAGTTTGTCCATCGCTTAAATTAAAGTTTAAATTGAAACCATTGAAATTACTTTCTGGTACAGTATAAACTAATTCTTTTTCAGAAGGATTACTTTCAAAATCAAAGCTACCATAC
>CAYVZW010000014.1:0-17408 GCA_964456325.1 uncultured Clostridium sp.
TCTTTTTTATTTATATTTTTAATGATATAATTATGATGAGGTAAATAGTATGAGAAGTGTATATATTCATATTCCTTTTTGTAAAAGTATTTGTTCATATTGTGACTTCTGTAAATTCTATTATAATGACAGATGGGCTACAGAGTATATAGATGTTTTAGCATATGAAATTAATAAATATTATGAAGAAGATACTATAAATACAATTTATATTGGAGGAGGAACACCTTCTTCTTTAAGTATGTCTAATTTGAAAAAATTATTTAATGTAATTAAAGTATTTAAATTAGATTCTAAATATGAATTTACTTTTGAATGTAATGTAGATGATATAAATATTCCGCTTCTTAATTTATTAAAAGAAAGTGGAGTAAATCGTTTAAGTATCGGAATTCAATCGTTTGATAAAAAGAAATTAGAGTATTTAAATAGAGTACATAATAAAAGAGAAATATTAAATAACATAAAACTATGTAAGGATAATGGATTTGATAACATTAATGTTGATTTTATGTATGGACTTCCAGTTGAAAACTTATGTATGATGAAAAGAGATTTTAATAAATTCTTAAAACTTGGTATAGAACATATAAGTACATATTCATTAATAATAGAAGATCATACTATGATTAAAAATAATAAAGATAAGAATATTGATGAAGACACTGAAGTTAAAATGTATAAATATATACTAAAGAAATTAAAGAAAAAAGGATTTCATCACTATGAAGTATCTAATTTTTCAAAATATGGTTATGAAAGCGTTCATAATATGACATATTGGAAAAATGAAGAATATTATGGATTTGGACTTGCTTCTCATGGATTTATAAATGGAGTAAGATATGAGAATACTAGAAACTATAATAAATATATGAAAGGTGAATTTAGACTTAATGAACTTCTTGTATCTACAGAAGAAGATATGGAAAATGAACTTATTTTAGGACTTAGAATGCTTGATGGAATAAATGTAGAGCACTTTAATAGTAAATATAAATACAATATATTTAAAGTATTTAAAATAAATGAAGCTATAGATAAAGGATATTTAATATATAAAGATGATATACTTAGAATACCTGAAGATAAAATATATGTAATGAATGAGATAATAAATTTTATAATGTGAGGAAGAATGAAAATATTTAAATTAATGAAAGGGTTATATAAATACATTGGATTAATGCTTTTATTTAGTGTAATACAAGTATATGCTGAATTAAAGTTACCAAGTATTATGAGTGAAATAGTAGATACTGGTATAGCTAATAGTGATTTTGAATTTATAAAAACAAAAACTATACTTATGATTATTGTTACTATAGGATGTTTAATATCTAATGTAATAGTTGTTTATGCTACATCAAAATTCTCTAATAACTATGGCTATAATATAAGAAAAAGTTTATATTCAAAAATAAATACATTTAGTAAAAAAGAGATAGATGAATTTGGTGCTTCTACATTAATAACAAGAAGTACTAATAATGTAAGTAATATTACTTCTACATTTAGTTTTGGACTTAGATTGATGATATTTGCTCCAGTTATGGGAATAGGTGCGTCGATAATAGGATATAATACTGCACCTAAACTAGCACCAATTGTTGTAATAGCATTATTAATATTATTTGTTGCTTTATCATTTATATTTGGATGTGTATTTCCGAAATTCGAAAAAGTTCAAAAACTATTAGATGAATTAAATGCTAAAACAAGAGAAATAATGTCAGGACTTAGAGTAATAAAATCATTTAATAAACAAGAATACTTTAAAAAGAGATTTGAAAAAGTTAATAATGAAAATATGAAATTAAACGTGTTTCTTAATAAAATACTTTATTTAATTGAACCATTAATGATACTTACTATAAATGTAGCAACTATTGTAATTGTGTACTTGTCTTCATTCTATTTACAAACTGGAGATTATGCTATAGGGTCTATGATGGCATTTATTCAATATATGGGAACTGTTTTAATGAGTTTCCTTATGTTACTTGTTATAATACTTAATATACCTAGAGTACTTGTATCATTTAAAAGAATAAATGAAATATTAAATGTAGATCCTACTGTTAAAAGTACTGGTTCACTTAAAATAACTACTTTAGAAAGTTTAGAATTTAAAGGAGTTTATTTTAAATATCCAAATGCTGAAGATTATATGCTTAAAAACATTAATTTTAGAATTGAAAAAGGAGAAAAGATTGGAATAATTGGTTCTTCTGGAAGTGGAAAAACTACAATAATAAATTTATTATTAAGACATATAGATCCAACACTTGGAACAATACTTATAAATGGAATAGATATTAAAGAGTATGATATATCTTCTCTTAGAGATATATACTCATATACCCCTCAAAAAGCATTATTATTTAAAGGAACTATAAAAGAAAACCTTACATTTGAACATAAATATAGTACTAATGATTTAGATGAAGCATTAAAAGTGGCCTCAATAGATGATTTTGTTACATCAAATGAAGAAGGATATGATTATAAAATAGAACAATCTGCAGTTAATTTAAGTGGAGGACAAAAACAAAGAATGTCTATAGCAAGAGCACTACTTAAAAAAGGAGAAATACTTTTATTTGATGATTCATTTAGTGCAGTAGATTATATAACAGATAAGAAAATAAGAACTGAACTTAAAAATAAATTCAATGATAAAATGTTAGTTATTGTTACACAAAGAGTAGGTACAATTAAAGGATCTGACAGAATAATAGTAATAGATGAAGGTAAAATAGAATCTATAGGTAATTATGATTACTTAAAAAATAATAGTAAAGTATTTAAAGAATTCATTCTTTCACAAAGAAAGGAGACTTTAAAATGAAAAAAACAGATGAAAAAAACATGACAATTAAAGAAATAATTATTAAGACATGTAGAATAATAAAATCATATAAAAATGAATATATATTAATAATATTATTTTGTCTTTTAGCAGCATTGTTTTCTTCTATTTCTCCTTACTTTTTAGGATTCGCTACTGATAGCTTGTATAATTCAGTTACTAATAGTTTACCATTTAATACAGTTTATATAGTAAAAGTACTATTAATAGTATTATTTTGTCATATATTTGATGCATTAAGTACATATTATAAAAGTTATTTATCAAGTAAATTAGGTCAAAAAATAGGATATGATCTTAGAAATAAATTAATATCTAAATTAAATAAAATTAAACTTAAGAAAATAGATGGAATGAAAAAAGGAGATATTATTAGTAAAATAACTAATGATGTAGAAAGACTTACAGATAATTTAACAGAAGTAATACCAGAACTTATATATAATATTTCATTAATAATTGGTGTTGTTATAATGATGTTTGTTTTAGATGTTACTTTAGCATTATTATCAGTTATTATAATACCTATAACTTATTTCTTATTATCAATAATTGTTAAAAAAACACAAAAATATTTTGAATTAAATCAAAGTGCTATAGGTAATGTTAATTCATTTGTAGAAGAATCTGTTACTAATAATGATGTTATTAAATCATTTAATCAAGAAAAATATTTTAATAATAAATTTAATAAAGAAAGTAAATTATTATCTAAATATGGATTTAAAAGTAGTTTTTATTCATCTTTAGCAGTTCCATTTAATAAGTTCTTAGGTAATATAAATTATATTATAATTGTATGTATTGGAGCATTTAAAGTAATAAGTGGAAATATGAGAATAGGTGCTATACAATCATTTATTCAATATTTAAAAGACTTTAATAGACCAATGAATACTATTGCACAAGTAATATCTAATTTACAAATGGCTATTGCTTCTTTAGATAGAGTAAATGAAGTATTGGATTTAGAAGAAGAAGATAATGGTAGTATTAAAAAGTTTACATTTAATGATAAAATTGAATTTAAAAATATAAACTTTAGTTATAAAAAAGGAAAAGAAGTTCTTAAAGATTTTAATTTAACAATTAAAAAAGGTCAAAAAGTAGCTTTAGTTGGTAAAACAGGAGCTGGTAAAACAACAATAGTTAATATATTAATGAATTTTTATGATGAGTATGAAGGAGAAATATTAATAGATGGAGTTAATATTAAAGACATTGATAAAAATGAATATAGAAAAGTATTAAGTGTGGTTCTTCAAGATACATGGTTATTTGAAAGTTCTATTAAAAATAATATTGTATTTGATGATAAGATATCTAATAAAGAATTATCAAGAGTATTAGATAAATCAAAGATATTACATATGATAAATGGACTTCCTAATGGATTAAATTTTGCTATTAATGAAGAAACTAATAATATATCTTCTGGAGAGAAACAGTTATTAACTATAGCGAGAGCATTGGTTGCAAATCCTGAGATATTAATTCTCGATGAAGCTACAAGTAATGTAGATACACGATTAGAATATTTAATAAATAAATCGATGAACAATCTTATGAAGAATAGAACTTCATTAGTTATAGCACATAGATTATCAACTATTGTAAATAGTGATATAATAGTTGTTATTAGGCATGGAAGTGTATTAGAAACTGGAACACATGAGGAATTATTAAAGAAAAAAGGTTATTATTATGCACTATATACAAGTCAGTTTGAAGTAAGTGAGGAAATAGAAAATGAATGAAAATTATATAGAAGTTGGAGTAGATGATTACGAAGAAACTGTAGAAGAGGCGCCTATTATTTATACGAGGGATGTTAAAACATGTATAGCTGCTTTGTTGCATTTAGAGTCTTCTGCTATTTTATTGCATATTGAAGCTAACAAAGATGAAATTAAATTAGATAATTATAGAGATGTATTAAAAGAACTATCAAATGAAATACAAAGTATTGAATTATTTACTGGACCGGATACAATAAACGAACATGTTCAAGAATTAATTAATATTAGTGAATCATATAACATAGAAGTAGAAGTATTGCCTTGTAAAGTAGATGATTATGGAAGTGGATCTATAGGGTTTAATCAATCAAATCATAGTTATTACGATATTTTGATGGAACAGGGTAAACCAATATTTAACAGTTATGATGTTTATAAGATGAAATAACAATTTTTAAAAAGTTTAATTTAATAATATTTTTTGTTGTTTTATACCTTATTTTATATTATAATATAAATAGAGAGTAGGTAAATATGAAAGACAAAAAACTTTTATATATTATGATTCTATTGTTATTCTTATTTACCATAGGATTAGCATATGCATACTTTATGGTTACTATAACTGGAGAAGCAAATGATATTAAAGTCAGTACAAGTAGCTTAGTTTTAAATTATCAAGATGGGCCAGCAATAACCCTTTCTGATGTTTTTCCAGGAGACACACTTACTAAAGAGATAGCAGTTGAAAATGTAGGAAGTGAATCTGTCTATTATGCTATAAATATGATAGATGTTATTAATGGGTTTACTAATAATGAATTAGTAATATCTCTTTCATGTGTTAGTTATAGTAGTTATGAAGTATCAGGTACTTCTAATACTGTTAGTGGAACTTGTAGAAGTGTTAATAATAAAGTTATTCCTAGTGCAAACTTTACTATCTTAAATAATATATTAATAGATCCTGGTATTATTCAAGTTTATCAAGTTACCATATTATTTATAGAAACTTCTTCAGTACAAAATTATAATCAAGGTGCTGCATTTTCGGGTAAGATAGATATAAAAGAGAGTACAGAGCTAGTACCTGATTTAACATTATCAAGTTTAACAGTAAATGGAGTAGCTTCTACTACAGTTCCTTCTACTGGAACATATTATTTAACTAATTCTTCAAGCTGTACAGGAGACTCAAGTATTTCATGGAATAATGATACAAAAAGAATAAAAGTATCTAATTATAGTACAGGAGATACTTGTTCAGTTGATTTAAAATCACAACCACTTTTAAGTGAAGTACCCTTAGGATCATATGTAACATATACAGGAACAAATGGATGTCCAACTACTGAAGTAACAGGAACTAGTGCAGCACAATCCTCAAATGCATGTAGTGGAAAGAATGCAAATCAAAATGCAGATACAACTAATTATACATATGGTTATTGTTCTAGTTCTTCATATAAATTCTATACATATGGATGGAGACTAGCATATGTAGATAATAGTGAACCTTATATAGTATCTGCTGGTAGTCCACAGTGTATAGTAGGAACTTCAAGTGATTCAACTACAACAATAGCAAACTTAAATACGGCAGCTCTTACATATTGTAATCCAAACTATGCATATGGTTCTTCTTGCTCATCAACTAATTCTTATGCATTAAAAAGTAGTGACTTTGAAAAAATAAGTAATCAATGGTTTGGAACTACAAAGACGTTATCTAGTTGTAGCTGGTCTTATAGCACAAAAGAATGTGGATATAATAATGATATTATTGATAATGGAGGATATTATTGGTTTGGAGAAGCATTTTCGGCCTCGAGTACCTTCTTTTGGATTGCTAACTACCGCATTGTGATCAACTACTCTAGCACCGATGCCTATGGGGTCCGTCCAGTATTGCATCTAAAATCTACAATCTATGTAACTGGAGGAAGTGGAACAATGGAAAATCCATACACAATAGCTTATTAAATGAATGAATTAAAAAATCCCTAGTAAGACTGAAAGACTTACAGGGTTTATAGAAGGGGTTATATGAATGAAGTAATTAGAGTAATTAAAAAATTATATAAAGGATATATTGTAATTATACTATCTAAAAATAAATATATGTGTTATGAGGATGATGAGTTAATACTTAGATGTTTAATAAACAAAAAATATATTAAATTAAATAATATAAGAATTATATTAAAAAAGTATTCTATTAATTATATTATAATAGATAAAGATATGAATTATAAAGTTAATGAGATTAAATTATTTGAAAATAATAACTATTATAAATATTTGTCTAAGTATAAGAAAGAAGAAGATATAAAAAGTAAAATACAATATATAATTAATAGAATAAAGAAGTATTCTAAAAATTTAGAAATAGTAAGAGAGGTATTAAATAATTATGAAAGAATATGAATGTTATAAAAAATGTAAAGAAAAGTATAAAGAATATTTAATATTAATTAAAAGTGGAGTATTCTATAGAACATATGAAGAAGATACATTAATAATGAATTATATAAAAGACTATAAAGTTATTAACAATAAAAATGTCCGGGGGGGGGTACTACTTATAAATTAATGTTAGGTTTTCCTGAAAGTAAACTATCAACTATTGAAAATGAATTAACAAATTTAAAAATAAACTATATAATAGTGACAAGTATTAAAAATAATAAATTAATTGAATATAAGTTTCTTAAAGAATCAAATTATAATAAATATTTGAGTATATCATCTAAAGAATATATCCTTAAATGTAAAATAAATAATATTAAGGAAGAATTATTAAGTAGAATTAATGATTCAAATATAAATAAATTATTACTTGAAATAATAGAAAGAATATATCATGGAGAGTAAGTTTCAAATAATTAATTTTACTAAAAAGCTAATTGCTTATTTAGATAATATACTAATTAATTTTCCTAAAAGAGAAATAGAACTTAAAAAAATATTAGTTTATGAAACAAATGACTTGTTAAAAAGAATATATATAACTAATGATATGAAAGAAAGTGATAACAAATTAAATAATAAAATAGAAGTTGCTTCTAGAATTAAATACATTAGTTTTATAATAGATAGATGTTATGATAAAAAAATAATTACAAAAAAACAATACTTAAATATTGGATACATGATGAGTAATTTATTAAAGTATGTAAATGGGTGGGTGAATAAAATCTAAACTCATTTATATAAAGGCGTAAGATTGATTTTTTCGGCCTCGAATACCTTCAATTGGAATGCTAACAACCGCAATGTGAACAACAACTCTAACACCAATGCCTATGGGGTCCTTCATTTCTGTTAAAAGAGCTAGTATATATTAAGAATTCTTATATATGAGATGCGTTAACAGAACAAATCTTAAAACCTTGTATGAAAATACTAAAATAAAGTTAGTGTTTATATGTGTTAGTAATGAATAATGAAAAGGCATATTAAATGAGTGACTAATTTTAAGAAGAATAATTTATTATTTTTCTTAAAGTTAATGATTAATAATATGAAAAGAAAAAATAATTTATATGAAAAATGTTTAAAAATAGATAATATAATAAGTTGTTATAATGATTTAACAAAAAGTATTAAAAATAAAAGAAAGGTGGATGATTTAAAAAATTATAAAAGTGCTTATATTTATAAATCTTATAGTACATTATTAAATAAAAACTATGTACCGGGTAAATATAATATGTTTTATATATATGAGCCTAAGAAAAGATTAATAATGGCTCAAAATACATTCGATAAGTTAATTAATCATATAGTTTCTAAGTATATTTTAATGCCTTCTATAACTAAATGCTTAATAGATACTAATGTAGCTAGTAGAATAGGTTATGGGACTAATTATGGGCTTAAAATATATTATAAATATAGAAATATATGTGATTATAAATATAATGAATATTATGTATTAAAATGTGATATAAGAAAGTTCTTTATGAATATAAATCATGATATATTAAAATGTAAAATAAATAAAAAGATTAAAGATAAAGATTCATTAAATATATTGTATAGTATAATAGATAGTATAGAGTATGGTCTTCCAATCGGAGCAATGACAAGTCAAATATTTGCAATATATTATTTAAATGATTTAGATCATTATATTAAAGAAGTATTAAAAATAAAATATTATGTAAGATATCAAGATGATTTTATACTTATACATGAAAGTAAATATTATTTAAAAGAATGTTTAATTAAAATAAAGAAATTTCTAAATAAAGAAAAATTAGAATTAAATGATAAAACTAAAATATATAAGAATACTGATAATATGAATTTTATAGGAAGAAAAAAGAATAAGAAAATATGTAATAAATATAGAATAAAAAGAAAATTAAAAATAAAAGAAAAATTATATAAAGAAAATAAAATAGAACTAATAAATTTAGTTCAGTCAATAATTAGTTATGAAGGGAGAAATAAAATATGATAAAGAAAGTAACAAAATTAATACCATTTATGATAATACCTATAGTATTATTAGTTATATGCATATTATTAGTAGATAAGAAGACTAATAATAACATGGATAATATAAAATTATCAATTAATATAGATGGAGTTAAAGTAACTAGTATTCCTAATACTAATTATTATGATTTAGATAGTTATTATTGCACTAATGGAAGTACATTAACATGGGATAAAGTAAATAAGAGTATTGAGTTTACAAGTGTAGTAGCATCAAATACAGAAATATGTACATTAGATTTTGTTACTTCAACATATACATTTTTACTTAAAGATGCTCCACTAGGTTCATATGTAACATATACTGGAACAAATGGATGTCCAACTACTGAAGTAACAGGAACTAGTGCAGCACAATCCTCAAATGCATGTAGTGGAAAGAATGCAAATCAAAATGCAGATACAACTAATTATACATATGGTTATTGTTCTAGTTCTTCATATAAATTCTATACATATGGATGGAGACTAGCATATGTAGATAATAGTGAACCTTATATAGTATCTGCTGGTAGTCCACAGTGTATAGTAGGAACTTCAAGTGATTCAACTACAACAATAGCAAACTTAAATACGGCAGCTCTTACATATTGTAATCCAAACTATGCATATGGTTCTTCTTGCTCATCAACTAATTCTTATGCATTAAAAAGTAGTGACTTTGAAAAAATAAGTAATCAATGGTTTGGAACTACAAAGACGTTATCTAGTTGTAGCTGGTCTTATAGCACAAAAGAATGTGGATATAATAATGATATTATTGATAATGGAGGATATTATTGGTTTGGAGAAGCATTTTCGGCCTCGGATACCTTCAGTTGGAGTGCTAGCAACCGCTATGTGAGCAGCTACTCTTACACCTATGCCTATGGGGTCCGTCCAGTATTGCATCTAAAATCTACAATCTATATAACTGGAGGAAGTGGAACGATTGATTCTCCATATGTTATTGCTTATTAACAAATAATCCATGTAAGGATGAAATGCTTACATGGATTTTAAATTGTATCTTGATTATAAATAATTAAATGATGTTGACTTCTTGTACATGATACATAGTAGAGATATTTCTCATTTTGATTATATTTGTTATTTTTATCTGTATAGATAAGAGTGGCATCAAATTCTAGCCCTTTTGACATGTAAGAAGGTATTACTATAAGAGTTCTTGTGAATGTTTTAGTATTATTAGTGATGAGTGAAATATCACTAAAATTACTTTTTAGAATTGTATAAATCTTATTTGCTTCTTCATCTGTTTTTGTTATTACTGCGATACTTTTATTATCTTTTTGAAGTGATTTAATATCATTTGTAAGTTGTTCTTTGATGTTAGTTTCTTCTTTTAGTTCAACTGGTATCTTTGTATCTCTTCTAATAGCGGATATATGATTTAATCCTAATATTTTATTAGTATGTTCTATAATCTCTGGACTTGAACGGTATGTTTTAGTTAGTTCCAAGTATTTATAGTCGTTAATGAATATACTTTTCAAGTCTTCTAGTGAATGGTAATGATAATAAGGATTTATTGTTTGGTTTATATCCCCTAAAATAGTGAACTTACTTTTCTTTAAAATTTTTCTCAATAATATATATTGCAGTGCACTATAGTCTTGTGCTTCATCTACTATTGTTTGTTCTATGTAATAATCATTTCCTAAAAACATTAATAAACTCTTCATATAAACAAATAGACATGCATCTTCATACGAAATTGTTTTTTCATTTAACTTATTAATGTAAGAATCTGGAAGTGATTTTGTGTATGCTTTTATAAATGATTCTGAAGTGAAGAATTTCTTATATAATTCTTTTGTATCTAGTGATATATTTAATGTTTCCTTTAACCATTTTCTTACTTGTCTTGCTTTTGATTTATTATTGTTAAACTCTTTTTCAGCTATTTTTAAGGCGATTTCATCAATTCTTTCAAATAATGGGATAGATGAGTATCTTTCTTTTAAATACTTGTTTAATTCTCTTTTTGTTATGTATAAGTCATGATTGAATATATCACTTGTGAATTCTGCTTTATTTGATAATTCATTTACATAATTATTCATTACTTCTATTATTTCATCTGATTGTTTAAACTTTATTAAATCTATGAATGGTTCATTATATTTATAATATCGTTCTATAAAACTTGTAAAACTTTCAATATCTTTATATTCAGTTATATATGTTTCTAAAAAATCACTAAATGTTGTTTCTTTTGTATTTTCTTCACCTAATTCAGGTAGTACATTTGATATATATTCACTAAATACTTTATTAGGAGCAAATATAAGTACTTTATTACTTGTTAGATTCTTTATTTTATATAGAAGGAATGCTATACGGTGTAGGGCAACTGATGTTTTACCTGAACCCGCTATTCCTTGTACTATTAAGTTTCTATCTTTTACATTTCTAATTATTTGATTTTGTTCTGCTTGTATAGTATTTACTATATTTTTCATGTAATCTGAATTGTGATTTGAAAGTACTTCTTGAAGTAAATCATCTTGAATAGTAATTTTTGAATCAAATACTCTTTTTATTTTACCTTCTTCAATTGTAAATTGTCTTTTATTATGAAGTATACATTTTATTATTCCACCTGGAGCTTCATATTCACAATTACCATTTTCATAGTCATAGAATATTGATGAAATAGGGGCTCTCCAGTCATAAATAATGTTATTTGTTCCTTTTGTTAAGTATGTAAGACCAATATAAATGTTTTCTCTTCCTTCATCAGTAGTAAGATTTATTTTACCAAAGTATGGAGAATTTTGAATCTTATAGAGTTTCTTATAATAATTAGCTTTCATTTCTAAATTATCAATTTCTTGATCGTTATTAGAAAGAATTGTTTTCATTTCTGTTGGATCTAAATCTTGTTTAGTATCCCATACATACTTTTTAAACTCTCGTTGTTTATCTTCATTGTCATATAAGTCTTGTGCTAAACTTGAAATTGTTTCTCGTAATAGTTTGATTGTTAATTCTAGATGTTTCTCTTCCTCTTTAAAGTCAGTTTCACTTAAATTCATTTTCCCTCCTTAATGAATTATCATTCCTATAAATTAACAGTATGCAAAAGATATTACTACATTATTATTATGTTGTCAAGTAAATGTTTGAAAATTGATGGAATTTTGTTGACTATCATAAATAATTAAGATAAAATTAATATAGAAAATAAGAGGAAGTTGTATGAAATATGTTAAAAGTCTAATAATATTATGTTGCTTTATTCTTTTGTGTGGTTTTAACTATAAAAATGTTAAAGTTATAAATGATAAAGAAAGAAAAGATAGTGGTGCTTATGAAGCATATGAAAGTCTTAGTGATGAAGAAAAAAAGAATGCTGGTTTTGTTCCTTATCAATATATTACTGAAAATAAAGTAGAAGAAGAGTCTACATTCAAGAATAATAAAAGTAAAACATTTGGTGCGGAAAACTATCCTTCTACATATGACTTAAGAAATGTAAATGGTAGTAATTATACTCCTGAAGTTAAAAATCAAGGAAGGCTTGGACTATGTTGGGCTTTTGCAATGAATAGTGTTTTAGAATCTTATTCATTAAGACATGATCTTGGTACATATAATTTTTCTGAGAATCAAATTGATTTATCTTCTAAATACTTATCTGATAATGGACTTGCTTATACTCATACTTTAGGGGATGCTTATAATTATTACTATGGTATGCTTAATTGGTTTTATGGTTATGGACCAACTACTGAAACAACATTTGGATATGATTATTTTGATAGTTATGATGGAGTAAATATCAATAAAAATAAATACTTAGATGTTTCTTATCCAAGTTTAGATGTTACTGAAACTGCAACTTATGGATATGATTCAACTGTATTTGGAACTACTCCATTAAATTATACTGATTCATTAATGGAAAATTTTGTTAATCCAGTTAAATCATATATTATGGCAAATGGAGCTATTGGTACACAAACTCTTATACCTCCAACTTTTACCTCTGACACATCAACTTTTATATATACTTTATTTGATTTAAGTGATGAGAATGCATATAAAAGCTTAATAAGAAGTGGGTATGGAGGACATGCTTTAACAATAATAGGTTGGGATGATACATATGGTGATATAGATAATGCTGATGGTGATAATGATATATCTACTGGAGGAGAAGGTGCTTGGTTAGTTCAAAACTCATGGGGAGATTTTAAGACATATTTCTATATATCTTATTATGATTCTATGTCATCTATGTTTGTATTTGGTATTGAAAGTGCTGAAGTAAAAGACTATGATGCTATATATAATGATTATATGACTGAATCTAATTACTCTATAATAGGAAATGTTGTTACAAATTTCTTTATAGGCGATAAAGCTGAAGATGTCAATGAAGTAAAAATATATACTAGCTTCGGAAGTGAAAAAAATATAAGTATTAAAATTGAATCTGAAGAAAATACTTGTGTATCTAATGAAACAATTACTGCTAGTGTAGGTATATATACTTTTACATTTACTGATTGTAAAGTTTCTGGTGTTGCGATTGTAACAAGTAATAATGCAAGTTATGATACAAATAATGAAGATTTTAGAGTCAATATGAATACAAAGTTTACAGAATATCAAGATTTATCACTTAAAACAGACGTTGAAGATTCGGCTGGTGTTATTGGTACTTATATACAAAATGAAATAGGGACTAGATTATCTTTATTTGCAGCAACAAAAAAGATAATGTCATTTACTGACTATACAGTCACTATAGTTGATGAAGAGAATAATGATATATCTGATAAATTTAATATTGAGTATAGTGATATAATAAATGGACAATCATTTTTATCAATTGAACTTAATGAAGTATTAGATATGGACTTCTTTAATATAGTGTTTACTGGATTAACTGAAGAATCTATAATTGTAAAACAAGATGTTTATTTATTAGAAGGTGAAGGAACAGACACTTCTCCATATTTGATTAAAGAACCTGCTGATATGGCTGCGATGAATAGTTCTAGTGCATACTTTAAACTTAATAATTCAATTGATATGGGTCAAATAACTCATGAATCATCTAAAGGATTATTCTATAATAATGGTAATGGTTGGTATGCCATCGATTTCTCAGGTGTTTTTGATGGAGATGGTCATACAATAAGTAATCTTTACGTATATTCTTCTTTATTTGGTATGGTAGACAAGGCTTTAATAAAAGATGTTAAATTTGATGGTATATATGGTTCTGGAATTATAAATGGTGGTGTAGTATTAAGTGCCACTAATACTATTTTATCAAATATAGAAATTACTAATTCTAGTGTTTATGGAATAGGTGCTTCTTTACTATTATTCGAATGTGGTGATGGAGTTATAATTGATAATATAAAGATAAGTGATTCAGAAGTTCTTGGAATATATGTTGCAGGTGCACTTATTGGAGGACTTGATTTAATGAAAGATACTGAAATTAATGTTTCAGATGTATTTATTGACAATGTAAAAGTAGCTGCAACAGATGAAGAAGAAAATATTGTAGGATACATAGCTGGTGTTTCTCTTGTATCTTCTACACCTGACTTGACTACTGGTAGTATGGAAATTAATTTAAGTAATATTAAATATAATGTACCTGATACTGAAGGACATGTTAATGCAACTGAAGTTATTGGTGGGTCTATTGTAAACTTAGATGATGATACTACAAGAGAAGAAAGTGAAGTTGTTGAAATAATACAGTCTTCAACTAATGTAACTGGAGTTAATGCTTTAACAACAACTGAAACAAAATCCGAAGATAATTTTAGTGATTTTGACTTTACTGTTTATTGGGGTATTAATACAGATGAGAATCCTAGACTTATTAAATTTGATTTACCAGAAGGATTAACTCAAATAAATCCTGGTCTTGAAAATGCAACTGTTGATTCTAATTTTGTAATTATAAAAGATAAAGAAGAATATGATACTATAGGTGAAAAGGTTATTTCACAAACAGGAACAAATGTTAAGTTATATGGAAAAGATGGAAGAGTAAGTAAGGATGGATTTATTGGAACTGACGATTTAGTCGTTATATGTAATGGATATGAAAATGTATTATATAATGTAGTAATTATGGGAGATGTTACTGGGGATGGAAGAATTTCAATAGCTGATGCGATGAAAATTGCTGATTATGCTGTTGCAAATGCTGAAACAAGAGAAGAACTACTTCCAACATTATCATTCATTTATGCAGGTGATGTTGTAAATAAAGGAAATATCACAATAGCGGATGCTATGAAGGCTGCTGATTATGCAGTCGGAGCTATTGCAGGTTTATAGGAGGAAATAATGAAAAAAATATATTTATTAATTGTTGCTTTGATTGTTGGTACATGTGGTATAAAAGCTGCATCTTTCTCTTTAACTGCTACTTGTCCTACAACAGCTGATCCATCTGCCGTAGTAAATTGCACTATAAGTGCAGTTCCAAATGGTTTTACTATTGCTGGAATGCAAATGAGTTATTCATTTAGTGGTGCTACATTTAATTCATTTACTACTAGTAGTGCAGTTTCTGCTGCTTATTCAAATAGTAGTTCAGGAGCTGTATTAAGATTAAATGAAACATCTTCTTCAGTTTCAATCGGAACATTAAAAATTAATATGCCAAGTTCTGGAAGTGCAAGTGTTACACTTAATAATATTGTGGGTAGTCAAGCCGATTATGCAGAATATTCAGCTAGTAATGTTACAAAAACAATAAGAGTTAAAAGTGCAGTAAATACTTTATCAAGTTTAACATTAAGTAATGGAACACTATCGCCTAGTTTTAATGCAGAAACAACTAGTTATACAGCAACAATTGATGCTTCTTCTGTAACAGTTAATGCAACTAAAACCGATAATTATTCTTCAATAACTGGAGATGGTACTAAAAGTTTGAACTATGGAACTAATACAATAAATGTAGTAGTAACTGCTGAAAGCGGTGCTAAAAAAACATACACAATTGTAATAACAAGACCAGATAATAGAGATACTGTTAACACACTAAGCGCTCTTACTATTTCATCTGGTACATTATCTCCTGTATTTACATCATCTACCGCTAGTTATACAGTTTCAGTTGCTGCAAATACAACAAAAGTGACCATTTCAGCAACTAAATCAAGTGCAAAGTCATCATTTGTAAATGGATATGGAAGTAGAGATGTTAATTTAGAATATGGAAGTAATAAAATACTTATTAAAGTATTAAGTGAAAATGAAAAAGAAAAAGTATATACAATAACTATAACAAGACAAGATAATAGAAGTACAAATTGTTTCCTAAAATCATTAGCAGTCAATGAGGGAACAATAACATTTGATAAAAATACTTTAGAATATGCTGTAACAGTAAATTATGTTATTGATAAAATAACTATAACTGGAGCTGCTGATGATTCTAAATCAACTGTTACTGGGTTAGGAGTAAAATCGTTAAATGTTGGATCTAATGTATTAAATATAGTAGTAACTGCAGAGAATACTTCAACAAAAACATATAAGCTTATAGTTAATAGATTATCTGAAAATGAAAGTCCAAATTCAAATACAAATTTAAAAACATTTACTATCGTAAATCATACAATTAATTTTGATAATGAAACAAGTGAATATGAGATAGAATTAGGTGCAGATGAAGACATATTAGATTTATCATATGAAGTAGATAATGCAAATGCAGCAGTTACAGTAATTGGTAATGAAAACTTAAAAAATGGAAGCATTGTTACAGTTAAAGTAACCGCAACAGATGGAACTATAAAAGAATATAAAATTAAAATAATTAAACCTACTACTATAGATGATACTATTACAAATACTTCAAAAGGTGGTATTAAATTATCGCTAGGTTTAATAATTGGTATTATCTCAGTATTAGTTATATTAATAGTTATTATAATATTCTTAATAGTAAGTAAGAAAAGAAAAAAGAAAAATGAATCATCACATGTTGATGAAATTATAAATATAGAATAAAAGAGACTATTTAATAAGTCTCTTTTCAAATGTACTACTATACCATTTGGCAAATTCTTTTAATGCTGATGTCTTTGCTTCACTTCTTTCTTTTCTTTCTTTTGAAGTAAGTTCTGATAAAGTTTTATTATACCCTTCAGGAATAAACACATGCCATAATGGACTCCACTGTGCACTATTATCTTTTCCTTTAATTGAAGTAGATAATTTACTCATGTTTTCTTCTTAGTTAAATATTATAGTTAAGAGTTTGTTAAAAATCAATAATTAATATATTCTTTTAA